>CAZANF010000100.1:0-9868 GCA_964486425.1 uncultured Spirochaeta sp.
GGGTAAATTATGGGCAGCAGGTAAGCCGATCGGAAATAATCGGAAAAATGGGAACCACCGGTCTCACAACCGGGCCGCATGTGCATTTCGAGATCCGCTATGAGAACTCACCAGTGGATCCGTTCAGCTATCTGCCAAAAATTGATTCGCCATGAAAATTAAGAAATTTCGGCCGGGCACAGTATATAAACTCATTTTCTTCCTGCTGTTTTCAGGGATAGTAACTGTCCCGGCATACTCGATCAATTCTTTTGATGGAGAAATTGCCCAGCATTATCAGCTTCCGGACAATGTATTTGATCCGTTGGAGCTTGATCTTCGCGTCGGACAATTGGTGGTGATAAGCGGACTCCCCCATACATCTCCCCTCGCAGAGGGTATAGAGATAACCATAGACCCTCCTAATACAAGTCGCGGCGGAGCCAGTGCATTTGCCCTGTATATCTTTCAGGATGTTGAAAGCAGGTCAGGTCGACAGAATGTTGATGAATTAGAGGTGGGGGCCATCGGCAATTTACAGGGAGAACGAATCATTTTTGAGCTTCTGCCTCCACGTTCCACCTTCTCTATCCGGATCCCGGCTCGGCCATCTCATTCGATCCGTGGAGGTATAGACTCCCGGGTTACTCCTGTGGTTCAGGAAGAGGAAGCTGTGCTGGCGGTTGCTGTTCTGCCGGTAATGAAGGGATTGCCTGCCGAGGTACTGAATTCCCCATTCTCCATAACAACCAGACCCTTGCTGACCAATGTCGGCGGGCTTGAAATCTCCGTTGTTTCCCACGAAGGTGAATCCCTCACCGCTGCAGAGCTGGATGAGCAGGATATCTCCATTGAACTGGATCGATATGGTCCGATAAATCCGGAGGAGACCATTTACATACGTCCCGGCTTGTATCAAGTACTCATAAACAGCCGGGGGATTCTTTTCGACGCGACCCAGGTCGGGGTGGAACAGGGACGAGAAATCACACCGACACTTACCCTTCCCCGGCCGGAAAGCCGGGTGGATTTCCAGGTACCTGATTTCATTTCTGTTACTATTGATGGAGAATTGCTGACTGCAAGCTCTATCACCCTCCCTCCCGGCGAGTATGATGTACGACTGGAGTTTGAATCATATACCAAGCGCTATAATCTCGCGATTCAAGCCGGAAGGGCATATACCTTTAACGTGGGGCTTGATGTAGTGCTGGACAGCCATGAGGTCCGTGACTTGCAGAATGAGTAAGTTTTTGCTATTATTACAGTAAAGGTATATCGGTGAAAAACCGATAGTCTATGTGTCGGCTGTGCAGTACCCCTCCCAGTTTGCTGTATGGTTGGCACCCAATGGGTAGGGCCGGTTCGCAAGAGCCGGTCTTTTTTATATAGCAGCGGCTTAACAGACCGGTCGAGCTCAGTCTGAGCCCCGTGCATTCCTTGACAAATGATACCTGGAAAAGTAATCTGCTCCTATGAAATTCACTAGACCGAAGAAGGTGATGATCGGCCTCCTTGTCGGCTTCGCTGGAACGGTAGCAATTGCTGTCGGAATTAGTTTGGGGCTGGCTGTCGCCACCATGAACAATATACGCGACTTTGATTCCATCTCCAATCATCAAAATGCACTGCCCACCCAGGTATTTGATATTCAGGGAAGACTTATCACCCAGTTCTTTTCCGAGGAAAAGCGGGAGATGATTTCACTGGAGGAATTGCCGAAACATCTCGTTTATGCCCTGGTTACCAGGGAGGATCAGGATTTTTTCAAACACAAGGGCTTCAGTGTGCGCGGGACTTTCCGAGCCGCGGTGAACGTCGCCCTTAACCGATATTTCTCCGGGGGCTCAACTATAACCCAACAGCTTGCCGGGCACCTTTTTGCCGACCGGCAGGAAATCAGTCTGATACGAAAACTCCGAGAACTCTGGTGGGCATTCCAGATAGAACGACATTGGACGAAGAACGAGATTCTCGCTGAATACTTGAATCGTATGTATTTCGGTGCCAATACCTATGGGGTTGAAGCAGCCAGTCAGTTCTATTTCGGAAAGAGCGCACGGGATATTTCCGTAGCTGAATCGGCAATCCTGGTAATCCAGCTTGCAAACCCCTCGCTGTATAACCCTTTCCGCCGACCGAATGCAGCAAGACAGATGCAGCGAAATGTTCTTGATCAAATGATCGAACTGGAATATGTCGAGAGAGAGGAAGCAGACCAGGCATATTCGGATTACTGGACCAATTTTGATTTTACCCGCGCAACAACCTCAACTGCTTTTTTCGACCGCGAGGATAAAGCCCCCTACTTCAGTGAGCATGTGCGGATACAACTGCAAAACGAGATCCTCCTGGGCACAAGCGACATCTATCGGGATGGATACAAGGTCTATACAACCCTTGATCTCGATGCACAGGAAGCCGCAGAGAGATATCTGACACAGGGTGTGAATGCCGCTAACCGCATATTTTCCCAGAATGTACAGCGCAGACAGGAATATGCAGATGAAAACTTTGTTGCCTTCATCGAAATGCTCAGCCTGGCATTTAACGTTCCCGACATACGCGTAGCCGATGCCCGCCAGAGACAGCAGGCATCTGCCTATTTTATTGAAGAAATGGCACCGGTAGTTGATATGCTGGGTCTGTTATTTGGAGAGACGGAGCAGCATCCGGCTCGCATCGCCGGCAGAGCAGCTCATAATCTGATTGATCAATATGCACAGCAGAGGACCGTTGAGGGAGCATTAATCTCGATAGAGCATGAGACCGGACACATCAAAGCAATGATCGGGGGCAGTCAGTTTGAGGGCCGCAATCAGTCCAACAGAGCTACCCAGGGTCGGCTCCAGCCCGGCTCCTCCTTCAAACCGCTGTATTAT
This sequence comes from uncultured Spirochaeta sp., assembly GCA_964486425.1. Lineage (GTDB taxonomy): Bacteria > Spirochaetota > Spirochaetia > DSM-27196 > DSM-8902 > Spirochaeta_B. The sequence goes on from CAZANF010000100.1 coordinate 2,862, forward strand.
GCAGCTGCGATAGAAGACGAAGTAGCAACTCCGGCAACACGAGTATATGACTCACCGGTGGTGTTCTGGAATGACGACGGGAGCCCGTATACACCAATGAACTATCGCGGCTCCTGGGAGGGTCCGGTTCTGCTGCGGCGGGCGCTGTATCGTTCGATGAATGTCCCGTCCATTAAAATCCTGGACAGGGTGGGATTTACCAGCGCGCTGAATACATCCGCCCGATTGTTAGGGATCCCGGAATCCTCCATGGCACAGCGGGGTTTTGTACGCCGGTATCCGGTAGGATTGGGTATCGTTGCCGTATCTCCCGAGGAGATGGCTCAAGCATTCGGCAGCTTTGCCAACCAGGGACGAAAAGTCGATTCGATTGCAATTCGGTACATAGAAGATCGACACGGTCGTATAGTTGCCGAACCGGAAAGTCAGCTGCGTCAGGAGCAGCAGAGCAGAAGCCGCGAGGAAAGCCAGCTCATCAGTCCGCAGACCGCCTATATTATGACCGATATCCTGCGGTCCACTGTGGAGCAGGAAGACGGGACATTGCGTTATGCACGCAATCTGGCCGGCGGATTCGGCGACATGCCGATGGCTGGTAAAACCGGAACCACGCAAAACTGGGCGGATGCCTGGACCGTCGGTTTCTCCCCTTATGTTGCAACAGCTGTATGGGTCGGATTTGACCTTCCCGGGAACTCCCTCGGGATCAATCAGACAGGGGCGGTTACAGCAGGACCAATCTGGTCTCAATTCATGCGGGATTACCATGAGGATTTAGAACCACGGGAATTCAGCCGCCCAACCCAGGGTATTACCGAACTCGAGGTGAGCGCACGCTCCGGATTGCTGGTGCCGGAAAACTTTGATGGCGAGACGATCGAAGAGGTTTTTATTACCGGTACGGAGCCACGGGAGTTCGATACCCTGGATCAGATCGAGAGGGATCAAAACGAGAGATTGCTCAATCGCCTTGCTCACAATATTGAATCCGGCGGACTCGGCGCAGGAACCCCTCTGCGTGGCTTTCAGGGTGTAAACAATACGATTCAGGTGAGCGCGAGGGATTTAGGTATCGACATTAGCCTTGGCGGAGACACATCGGCTTCATCTGACAACGATGTTAATTTCCTTGACGATGCAGATGCAGATCTTGATCTTACTACAGAGGAAGACCAGGATGAGGAAGATCCGGGAGATAACGAGGACCTCTTTTCTGTTCCCGAGGAACAGGATTTTTCGAATCCTCTCCTGGATTAGTCAGATTAGTGTAAAGAGGTAACACAATATGGAACGCAGGGTTCAGGATATTACTGTTGGCAAGCGAATACGGCACGAAACCGGGGATATCACCAATCTGAAAGAGAGCATGAAAAAATACGGCATGCTAAACCCGATTGTGATAGCCAGTGACGGAACCCTGATAGCCGGGTTCCGCCGATTACAGGCAGCACGTGAATTAGGCTGGAGCACGATTAAGGTCCAAATTATGCCTCATACAGAGGAAGCTGACCTCATTGAGATAGAAATTGACGAAAATCTGCACCGCAAACCGTTTACCGAGGAAGAACGGACGGACGCCTTCCTGCAGCTTGAGCGTTTGCGTAATCCAGGCCTGCTGACCCGAATCCTTAAATCAATACGGGCCTTTTTCGCCCGGATTTTTACCTTTTTCCGACCATCCAGACGTCGAAGTAAATAAACGCGCCTACTCGCGCCAGATTTCCCGATAGGCATGGGGTTTTTCGCAGTAGCGACAGAGGAAGGCGTCGTCTCCGTAACGAATGAACTCCTGATCTACGAATTCCCCGTTGTCCGGAAAAGCAATACAATCCGGGTTTTTGCAGGCAATCGAGTCGATACCGTATACACGCGGCGGCATACTCAGCCTCACCTTGCGAACCACCTGAGCATTCTCAATCATGTTTACGGTTGAATTCGGTGCTATTGTTGCCAGTATTTTCAACTGTGAATCATCCATCGTGGCTTTGCCTGGAATGGAAATGATTCCCTTGAGATTCTTTCCGCTATACCCGAGGTACACCCCGTGTGAACTGATGCAGTTAAAGTCCATTATCCGGCGAATCTTTTCAATATGATCCCAAATTACCTGCGGACTATCGCCCTTCCCGATGTGATCAATCACCAGCCCATGATCCACTGGTTTAATTCCGACCTTGAAACTGGGCTTGTGTTTCGAGGTCACCGGTACATCCGACAGGAACTCCCCGCTGAAATCCAGCTCCACCGGCGACTGTCCGGTAAAATCCATGCCAAGCACACCCGATACCATTCCTATTAAGGCTATGCGGGTAAAATAGCCATTCATTGACTGTACATCCCAACCGTTAAATGCGGTCGAATCGAGAAAATGCGGTATGGTCGGAAGGGTGCCATGTCGAGGAAGTGGATGAAAGAATTTGGCAGATGCAGGTATGTGCGGAATATGATCGGGTCTCACACTAACTGCATGGCGCAGCTGTTCAGATTTATCACGGACCTTGTCGCCCATACGCTCAAGCTGAAGCCGGGTGAAGTACCATAACGGCGCCAGGGAATCCTGCGATAAGTATTCATCAATAGAATCAAATTCCCGGATACTGTAGCCGGAATCAAGCATCTTTTTATAGTAATACGGAGGCAGCTGCAATTCCCTGGGGGCAATTAAGTCAATCTGTACAGAGGAAAATATCTTGAGTCCGTCTGCCTTAGAATGTACGGTTCTACCGTGAAACAAATCACCGACCAGCGCCAGATGAATTGAATCATTGTTCCAGTTCAATTGCTCCAAAAAACTGAACTCGTCCAGAAATTCCTGGGTAGGATGTTCATGTCGTCCGTCTCCGGCATTAATAAAGGATGCCGGGGGAAGCCCTGCTAATTCACTGTATCTCGACACAACTTTATGCAGCCATGAACAGGTACCCTCAAGCTTGCTGCGTACTACAAATACCGATCGGGCACTATATCCATATAACATGCGAATGGTATCAGTAAGGGTTTCCTTCTTGGCAAACGAGGATGATTTAACATCAAAGTCATTAACCTTCGTGCCGTGGAACTTTGCGGCATTACGAAAGGACTCCTTGGTTCTGGTTGAATCCTCCAAAAACACCAGGTAGCAGCCAAGATCGCTGTCTTTGCTGCGGAAACTGTCGACGTTATCCCCTTGCAGTATCGCCCTTTTTATCTTCCGGGTCTGATCATACAGATAGAGCTGTTCATCAATACTCAAATCCCGAACGACAGAAATATTCCTGCCGATAAACGGCTTGTCGCTCCGTTCGCTCACTCGTATATCTCCAGGGTATCAGGATCAATTATCAGAATCTGATTCTCTGGTGATTGCACATATACACGCTCACCCACCAGAGAGATTGCCGTATGAGGCAGAACCGCAGCCTCACTGCGCACAGCCAATTCCAGATCTTCGGTGAAACGCGCAAGATGGAAGCTGCCGTTCTCCTGCACTATTGCAAAAACACCCCCGTCCGGGGCTTCGGTAACAACTCCGGCTGGATGCACCTGCGCATCAGACCGGGATTCAATCGAGAGAGTCAAGGGGTCAAAAAGTCCGAGACGGGCACCGGCACCATCGGACACCGGGGCTACTACCCCGTCGCCGATAACTACAAACCGCCGTCCGAGTATATTGGAGGCAACGGACCTCAGCAGGATAGCGCCGGTATCCGGTTCCACTCGTACCAGCTGGCTTTGAACCTGAGGCTGAGTCGCTGTCACAAGCAACAGCGTAATCAGATCTGTACGCTCCCCGGCCGGCACAACCTCGTCAGGGGTGCTGTCCTCAAGTGTCTCCTCAACATCCTCAACCACATCATCCCTCAAACGCTCGACCTCTTCCTGCAGGCGCTCGACCTCTTCCTCCATCTGTTCGACACGCTCTTCACGCTCTTCTACATCCTCGGGCTCGTCGTCTTCTACATCCTCGGGCTCGTCGTCGTCCTCGTCCTGCTCACCGGTTTCAGGCTGCGGCTCCGGTTCAGCAGTATCGTCGTCATCCTGCTGGACATCCTCTGCTTCAGGTTCTTCCGGTTCTTCTTCGTCGGGCTCGTCGGCATCCGGCTGAGCAGCTTCTTCCTCCTGCTCTTCCTCCTGCTCCCGGGCAATCTCTTCCCGTTCCTCCGCGATTTCTTCCTCAAGCTCTTCTATCAGCCGCTCGAAAAAATCGATCATATCCCGGCGATCCTCAAGCCCCATATCCCGACGGGTACGCAGGTCCTGCAGAACCCTCTCGTCGACCAGTTCACGCGGGCTGATAATGCCCAATCGATCGGTTGCATCCGGATCCCGGATTGGAATAACTATCTCGCTATTACCGGGCCACTCGCGATAACTCAGCGGCAGTCCGACTCTGCGGGGTGTGAGATTTTCCATAACTGCATTTGAATATCGTGATGAATAGAAATCTATATCGCGTCTGTGTACCGCATTATAAATGGTGATAAAACGAGCCAGCAATATCGCATCTGCATTCCCGTATCCATAGGTCTCTTCCAAATATCCGGAGAGGATTCGCCGAATATTATCAATATGATCTACACGCGCATCCGGGAGCAAGTACAGTATATCCGCATGCAGCAGCTGATGCTCATCCGGATCTACCGCCCGCAGGATCCTGTACCGACCGGCATATATCCGTTCCAGCTCCTCCAGCTCGCGGGCCTCGCCGAGAAAGCGCCCGATGTTCATAATTTCGGCGGCTGAATCGATCCGGTCAGGTGTCCCGGGAAAGTTTTCAAACTCAATCTCCGGAGGATCCTCAAAAAACACCTCATCCTCGACTACTTCAAAGGCCTGGAGAAAAACTCCGGTACATATTATTCCGCATATCAGAATCAGGTCTCGTATCCGCGGCATACTCTGCTCCTCTTGTATTTACCTTAACCTGTTTTGCAGCAAAACGCCAGAGCCTTTCAGGGCTGCCGCATTGCGGCGTATCTCGGGCGGATACGCATTCACAATGATCATATCCAGTACAGTATGTGCCCATTGCCATTCCATAGGGGTCAAATACGGACGGATCCTGCCAAGGCCTGCAACCGCAGCCGCTGCTACCCTTCCATCCATCCGAGCCTCTGTTTCTGCCGAAACGATATCCCCGATTGCAGCTGCTGCCGTCCAGTCTGTTCCAATCCTCCCCAGCGTTCGGACAATTGCCGCCCGAACCAGCGGATCCTGCTCTCCGGCGGCAATCCTGCGTAGTTCGACTGTTTCATATTGCCCGCCAATAGCAGAAAGTTCATGTACGGCCTGGATTCTGATCCCGACCGGAGCCCCGGTCTGTGATGCACTCATAGCCAGCAAAGCATCACGATGTGCAATGATGCGTCCTGCAGTCTGCTCCGGTTGCCTGCGGCTTTGAATGAGGTTAAGGGCCCGGCGATACTCACGGTTGTTCAGAAATCCGTCGAGAATCCGCTGGACGGTATGTAACGGAATATCAAAATCCGGATGCGCAGTGATCGGGTCGGTTGCACCCGGGGCGGTAAATGCATGCAGCGTCCAGCGGTCCTCATGTGTAATCAGCAGGTTCTGCGACAGATGACTGAAGCGGACGATACGGGGATCCCCGGGTACTTTTCCCTGCCACAGCATACCTGAACGCGGATCAATCTGCACAATAGAACCGTCGGGGGCTACACCCATCACTGTGCCATCCTCCGCGGGACTTGAAATTTGCAATGTGCCGCGGACTCCATATACCCTGTCCGTCTCGTAAGCCCACACAAACAGGGCGGATCCTGTCTGCACCAGAACCGCCGGTGACTCTCCGTAGCCGGCAATCTTCTGCAGGGAGAGTGCCGATCCGGGAAACTCGCGAAATGCGCGAATCTCACCTGCAGCGTCGATTACAACCATGCCGGTCATATCTTCCGCTATCGCCACCGAGACTGCGGCCGCATCTGGAGCAATAACTGCCAATCCGGTAATGCTCCCGGCAAACTCCTGTATGAACCCCCGGGATCCGTCCCAACCATACCAGCCGACAACACCGCTTTCGGTCCCGACAAGACTTCCCCCGCCCCAGGCTGCAGGTTGAACCGACAATGGATCATCCAGCCGGCGACGCCACACTACCCTGCCGCGGGGATGTACCCCGGCAATAAACTCCTGATGAAAGGCAATGAAGTAGCCGTTTCCAGCCGACAAGGGTGAAAAATCCGGTTTTCGGGCTTCCGGACTGCCTGCCGGTTCCAGACCGAAGAGCTGTTCAGGCTGCAGCCTCCACAACAGCCCCTGATCGCGTGAAAGCAGTCCCATACCCCCGTCATACAGCTGGGCAAGCAGCCTGTTTCGGCCGAGATACTCCATGTTTGTTCCAGGTCGCACAGAGACAGGCACCCTGGAAATAAGCCGCCCGAGGTTGTCCAGGGTATACAGGTGACGATCATCGGCATGCAGCAGAAGCAAACCGGATTCCGGGTCGTGCGCAACCGGTCCCGGCACTGCACCGTCGGGGGTATAGCGCCAGAGATACCGTCCGGATCCGGAAAGCTGTACAGTACCTGCCAATAGCATGAAGCAGATACAGACAGGCAGGGCCCGCACGTTAGCCGAAGACACCGAACACCTCTACATGACTGGTATGAGGATAGAAGTCCAGGGCAGCCAATTGTGTCAGTTTCCACCCTTTGCGAACGAGGTCCCCGGCATCACGTGCAAAGGTATCCGGATTGCAGGACAGATACCGAATCTCCCGGGTGTCAGCAACGGACAGATATTTCCGCACATCCGAAGAAAGACCGGTTCGCGGAGGATCAAGCATAATTACTGAAAAACGGCTTTTCGCTTCCTCAGTCCGAATCCATTTTTCCACCGTCATGTGTCGAAACCGGATAGTATCGCTTCGTGCGGACTGCGGCGTATGAGTATCAACCGATATACAGGAATGCCCCTGTTCCGCAAGAAAGACCGAGAACAGCCCTGTACCACCATACAGATCGGCTGCTGTTCCCCTGGGGGCATCTCCGATTATATACGGCAGCCCC
>CAZANF010000101.1:0-9792 GCA_964486425.1 uncultured Spirochaeta sp.
GCTAGTACCGACATGTAGTTATCCATAATGGTGAGTCTGCGCAGTCTGTATTGCAGCGGGGAAGAGGACACAATGCGAATATTTTCGATCTCGGCCGCCGGCAATGCAGCCAGCTCCTGTGGAACCCCGCCGGATACGTCTGTTGTATCGATGCAGGTCTCAACGACAATCTCCCCATTATCTTCAATCCACCGGGTAAGCTCACGAAGTACGTCTCCGACTGTTTCGGAGCCTTCAAGGGTAAAATCTAGCGGCTGTTGATTAATCTGGATTCTCATTGAACTTCCTTTTGAATTTTTCTGCTGTTATTGCTGTTGTTGCGGATTCATATTTTGAAATCGTTCAGCATTGGATTCCATCTGCTGAATAGCCCCTTCCATTTCCGCGAAATCACGCCGTATTCTTTGTTCATATTGTTCCAGACGTTCGGAATAGGTTTCTATCTGATCATCGGCCCGGGATATGGATGAGTCAATGGTGCTTGTGCGATTCGCAATGATTCCACCGGTCTGCACATACGGGCGCATAAGACGGTCCACCTCATATGCAGCTCCTGAGTCTATAGCTCCGTCTCCATCGGTGTCCCAGCCGAATAGCTGTCGGACAGCCATAAAGCTTGAATCCAGTGCGGCATCAAGTTCATTCTCGTTTATCTGCAAATACCCGCGCAATCGCGATGGATCAAAACCGCCGCCGGTCTGGGCGGAACTGGTGGATATACCGACCTGTGAGAGCATGGACAGATCTCTGTCCTGCTCCGTAGGAAACGGCTGGGCGACAGCACTCTGAAGGGAGCGGGTTATCTGGTTGATGGTACTGTCGCCGCGCAGTCTGCCCAATCGCTCACGGGCCGACTCGCGTTCATCGCTGTCGAAATAGGACACCTCATCAATTATGGCTTCTTCGCCGCGAGAGAGGATCAGGGCTTCGGTAAACAGCTGATTGTAGTACCCGACAAACTCGATAATCGCATCCTTTACAGCTTCTCTGTCCGGTCCCACCGTTACATCGACCGGCTCGGGTGAATCACGGCGGAGATTCAAAGTTGTACCGGGGATAATATCATCAATCTCGTTTGAGTGCCGGGTAAAATCGATGCCGTCGACATTGATTATCGCGTCCTGAGCGGTTGACAGGGGGTTCTTGGGTGTGAAGTCGCCTCTGGTTGTCGGATCATACAGGCGTATGTTTCTGATAGTGACATCTTTCAGGGTATTCTGGTTGCGGACCTCAATTGCATCAATGCCGTTTTCAAGATAATCCTGCAGCGAAATGTCGATAGTCTCGAACTGTGCACTCTCCTGCGGAACTGGAAGGTTGGCTTCGCTGTTTCCGGAGCGGAGGAACAGGATATCCGGATCCTCCACAACGGGCGGGGGCTCAGGCGGTTCCATATCCGGCAGGTTTACCGAAAGCCCGCTGTCACGGACTGTGACCCCTTTCAGGCTTACAGAGCCTTCCTCCGGCAGTGTGGGGCCGGACGGGGCGGTTGGGGTTTCCCTGCTTTCCTCGGATCTCTCTGTAACCTGAACCTCCATAGAAAGACGCATGTTCTGTGATTCTTCGGCCTGGGGGGAAACAGGCAGACGGAGGTTCTCTTCAGGTCCTACCGTAATCTCTTCCTGTCCCTCCGGGAGGGAAATGGAGCGATCATTCGACAGCTGTTCGGTAATAAGGCCCAGATCCAGCGCCATACGCTCGGCATCCCCGGCAAATCCGAGTCTGTTCACCGAACCCTCCTGCTGTGATTCAATGACAAGCCGGCTGGTAGATGGGGTGTCACGGACTATTCGGGCCTGGATATTGTCCCCCATACGCCGGTTTATAGAGGTGATAAAATTGTCGAGATTACCCCCGCGAAAGCGCAGGTTGTATTCATTGTCGCCGATTGTAAAACCGTATTCTCCTTCCGGGATTTCTGTTTCAAGGGAAATCGGGTCGCTGGCAAATCGATCCGGACGTGCCGCCTGCTTTACAATTACCTCTGCTTCTTCCTCGCCGGCGCTGCGGCCGGCAACTGCGGTAAGTACGCTTTCATTGCTTGATTGAGCGATTCTGCTGCGAAAGGGGCTGTCTACACCGAAGAGGTTTCGTGCTGCACCCTGCAGTCCCGAAACGTGGCGGTTAATATCCTGCCATGAGCTCTTGATTTCTTCCTGTGATTCTATCTGTCGTTCAAGCCGCCGGATCGGGGCGGCCTCTGCTTCGACCAGTTCCTCAATCTGCTCCTGAGAAAAATAACGGTTGTTTACGCCTGGAATTGTCATATCCGACATCAGCAGTTTCCTCGACCGCTGAGTTCAGCGATCTATATCTCTTCATCAATCAACAAGCCGACTGCTTCCCGGATTCGTATACTCACACGCTGGAGTTCTTCCGGAGGCAGTTCTTTAATAACCTTATCGGTTTCTGCATCAATAACCTTGATGATCACCCGATTCAGTTCTTTGTTGATGGAGAATTTAAGTTTTCGGTGGAGAAAAGCAGAGGAGGCTTTCAAGTCCTGTAATAAAGACTCGATTGCATTTTCATCGCGTGTAGTGAGATTCGGCGATGAAGTGCCGGTCCGCATACCGGGGACCTTGTGCAGCGGATGCATAGGTCGAACCCGCGAAAAAACCTCGCCGGTTGTGTGCGGATCAATTCTATCATTGATGTAGAAAGCCATGTGCTTCCTCCGTGTTCAAAAAGAAGGGGAGGGGAGGCGCGACTCCCTCTCCTTCGTTCCAAAAGATGACGTCCAGAAATCTCTTGGAGTGAAAAAACGACCTTAACCCAGAAGCTGTAATACGCCCTGAGGCAAAGTATTAGCTTGTGCCAGCATTGACTGGTTAGCCTGGGTCAGGATCTGGTTGCGAACGAATCCAACCATTTCATCAGCCATATTGGTATCGCGAATCAATGATTCTGCAGCCTGAATGTTCTCCGAGGCGGTTGCGATACCCTGCTGTGCCATCTCAAAGCGGTTTTGATACGCCCCGAGGTCGGCTCGCTGTCGGCTGACAGCCTGCATTGCAGTATCGATGGCTCCGATAGCGGAGTTTGCACTTTCCGGCGTGGAAATAGAAATAATTCCATTTTCACCCTGCGCATCCATCAGCCCAAGTGCTGCGGCAGTCATTGTGCCGATATACACCTGTTCGTTCTGGTCCATGTTTGCTCCAACCTGGAACTGCATGATCTGACCAGTAGCTGAATCTGCTGCAAACGCACCCGTCATCATGTTCATACCATTGAACTGTGCATGGCTTGCAATACGATTGACTTCGTCAACCAGCTGCGAAACCTCAACCTGAATTTGCATTCGGTCTTCGGCTGTGTAGATGCCGTTAGCAGACTGGACGGAAAGCTCCCGGACCCGGTGCAGGATGTCCTGTGTCTGATTCAGATATCCTTCGGTGGTCTGGATAAATGAAACTGCATTCTGCACATTTCGCTCCGCCTGATTCAGTCCCCGAATCTGTCCCCGCATCTTTTCCGATACGGCCAGACCGGATGCATCGTCGGCTGCCCGGTTAATTCTCTGCCCGGAACTCAGTCTCTCGATGTTGGTTTGCGTTTGGTTTGTACGAAAACCGAGTTCCCGATTTGCAAACGCGGCACTCGCATTGTGGTTAATTATCATATAACCCTCCTTGATGGTTCTTGTATTGGGCCTGTCCCTGGCCCAACCTGTGTACCGAAATCCTGTCTATGTGCTTTTCGCGCTCACATATACAGGTATTACGGGGAATCCACCCTGATGAATATCATCAGGGGGCTTCTCCGCATTCGACACGAACCTGGAAGGTGTTTTTCAAAGAACACCGGTTTCCCCCGGCAACGCCGGGGGAAACACAAAATAAAGACTAATACTCTATCCCAAAAGTTGCAAGACTCCCTGAGTCCGAGTATTCGCCTGTGCCAGCATTGCCTGGCTTGACTGCATCAGAATCTGGTTCTTTACGAAATCTGCTGATTCCGATGCCATGTCGGCATCCCGGATCTGAGACTCGGCAGCCTGAAGATTTTCGGCTCCGATATCAAGCCCCTGGATTGCAAAATCAAGTCGGTTTTGGTATGCGCCTAAGTCAGCCCGCTGCTTGCTAATAGTCTGCAGGGCCCCGTCCAGAGTTCCAATCGCAGCGTTCGCAGCATCAGGTGAAGACAGGCTGAGTACCTCCTGTCCGTCTACACTCATTACTCCCAGAGCTTGTGCGGTCATTGTCCCGATATATACCCGCTCACGCTGGTCCATGTTGGCACCAATGTGAAAATACATGGATGCGGTAACAACGTTGTTTCCCTCATCCTGTGCGAAACGACCGGTCAGCATGTTCATGCCGTTAAACTGGGCATGAGACGCAATTCGATTCACCTCGCTTACCAGCTGGGAAACCTCAACCTGAATCTGCATGCGGTCCTCAGCGGTATAGATACCGTTGGCAGACTGCACAGCCAGCTCACGGATACGCTGCATAATGTCCTGGGACTGCTGCAGATACCCTTCTGTGGTCTGGATAAACGAGATGCCGTTTGTAGCATTGGTGGATGCCTGCTTCAGGCCTCGAACCTGTGAGCGGAGTTTTTCCGAAACAGCCAGACCGGAAGCATCATCACCGGCACGGTTAATCCGCAGACCGGAGCTGAGCTTTTCCATGTTGCCTTGAACAGACTTGTCGTTCTGTCCGAGTTGTCGAGATGCAAATTGTGCACTCATGTTGTGATTGATAATCATGTGATCCTCCTTGAATCATCTCTGCGGGCATCCTTGCCCGCATCAGCATTTGGTAATCGTGGCCACTTTTACCGGTTACTGAACGTTTTATCTAAAGCAGTAGACCGAATCTACCGAACATTAGAATAGGGAGTTCCATGCAATCTGCCGACGGCAGATTGCATGAAGGTCCTCCCTATCTATAGGGTCGGCGGTATCGGGTTAGATCTTTAGCAAAAGTTTTGAAATTCGCAAAAAAAAAGCAGCCCGGGAAGGCTGCATGTTTTCGGGGTGCGGGTTACAATTCGGCACAGCCCAGGTGGTCTATGTACTGCTGGGCGAGGGGGTCTTCGGGATCATATTCCAGGACCGTGCGGAAGAAGCCGCATGCCTCTGCAATTCTATCGGTCTTTATGCTGAGTATTCCCAGGTTCGAGAGTATCTTGGTGTTCTGCGGATCTATCGCAAAAGCCTTTTCCAGCGATTCACGAGCCTCAGCGAATCGCTCAAGCTCCATGTAACAGATTGCCAGCTCGTTGTAGGTATCCGCCTGTTCGGCATTGAGTTCGGCGGACTTTTCAAACGCCGCTGCCGCCTCGTGGTACAATGCCTGTTTTCGCAGTCCCCAGCCTAGCAGAAACCAGCCGTTCCACACCTCGGGATTCTGTTCAAGAAAGGTTCGAATTATTGCGATTCCTTGTGATTCCTGTCCACCGGCGATCAAATCGTAGGCCTCCTTGAATCGATTATCCTGCAGGTTTTGCGTTTCTATGCTCTGGGCAAGCTTGGCTGCCTGGTCGATCAGATCATCGTCGGTACCTTCGGTAATAAAGGCATGCAGATGATACAGGGCGCGGTCGAAATCATTCTGTTTGGCAAAAAAGAAGCCGGCGTTCAGATGGGCGGTGGTCGGCAGCTCATCCATTGAAAACAGCTCGTGATACAATGCATATGCGGCATCCAGGTATTCCTGGCGCAGCTCCTGTTTTCCGATATTTGCAAAGGCTTGTGCGCGCTGTTCGAAAATCAGGGCGAGGTTCATCTTCGGTAACGGATTGTCCGGCTGTAAGCCGATCAGTGCCCGGAAAATCTCCTCCGCCAGGGGTAAATCCCGGTTCCTGGCTTTTATTATGCCTGTTTCGCCCAGTTCGTTGTGCAGATCGGGTTTAATAGCCTGTATAAAATCACGGTAGTACCGGGCGTCATCATGCTCAGGGTTGTATGCGAGGATCTTGAGCATCGCAGATATTATTGCCTCCCAGCTGAGATCCTGAATCGACCAGTTTTCCTCATCGGGAGGTGTCTCCACCGGGAGAAGGATACGGGGATCAATCTGGAAATCCTCAATAGTGCGGCTCCATTCTTCCGGAATGGAAATGAAAATTATGTGCTCCAGCGCCGGGTGCTGTGGTAAACTCATGCTTGCTCCTTGTTTGTCTGTAGCGCAGATTGCGCGGCCTTTAGCGGCTGGTGCTTGCTGCGGATCTTGAAGTAATTGTTGATTCGCATTTTTATCCGCATGGGGATTTTTTCGGAATCGAACTGTAGTGCAAAGGCGGCCAGATCATCCCGGCCTTGTACAGGCTCAAAACGGATAATTTTACCGGGCAGCTCCAGGGTCTCCTCCGGGTCACTGAAGGCCAGCCGCAGGGTGACCAGTTTATCAACCAGAAACTTGGCAACGCCGACCAGGATTATCTTGGAGCCGTTGAATGAAAGATCACGGATTATGCATTTGCGCGGAATCCCGTCGATCAATAATACCCCGCCTTTCGATTTCAGACCAAGACCTTGAACACTTTCTGCGGTAATAACGATGCGCTCTTCCCGGCGGTTTTTTGCGGCGCTGTTGGCATCCAGAATCCTTCCGAGTATCTCTATCAGATCATCCGGCGGACGCTGGGTAAAAGTCAGTGATACAAAATGAAGATTCCCGTTTGCGCTCTGGTAGGGGGTAAATCCGGTGATTTTGCAGGGAACGAAGAAGCTGATCGGATCCCGCTTGTCGCGCTGCAGAAAGCTGAACCGGAGACTGATCGAGCTTTTGCTTTCCTGAATTGCTTTCTTGAGAGTCGGAGTGATATTTGCTATTATCTTGGCTCCGGAGAGTGACGAAGAGTAGATAATGCAAGGCCACTGATATCCGAGCAGTTTTAGATAAATCTGCTTGGTATTCAGTAAAGAGGCGCGGATGACCTCTTTGGTAAAGGTTATATCTACATCTTTAAAGTCTTCGTAAAATCGTGTTATCTGGGTGCTGGTGGTAATCGACATACTGTACGGTCTTCCTTTAGCCCATGATGAAAGGCAGTTGAAAAAATGCGTACCCTATACGGAATAGGTAATCCGCTCATGGATAGTATACACTATGTTAACCAAGGTGCAATCGAGGCCCTCGGGTTTGTCCCCGGGTCTATGAACCTTATTGATTCCAGACAACAGGAGCAGATTGCAAAGGCTGCCGCTCCAGTGCGGATAACCGCAGGAGGCAGCTGTGCAAATACTCTGCGGGGCGTAGCGTTCATGAACTCCCAGTTTCAGGGGTCTATACGCTGCATGTATACCGGCTCTATCGGATATGATACACGCGGTGAGCGCTTCGAATCAATCCTTCGGGAATGTCATGTGGTCTCCCGGCTGAAAAAAAATCCCGAGGCAACCGGCACATCGACAATCCTGGTGACTCCGGACGGCCAACGAACAATGTTTACACAGTTGGGCGCCTGTCGGGATTTTGGGATATCGGATTTACACATCGACGAACTGCGCCGTGCGGATGTCCTCTATTTTACCGGATTCATGTGGGATACCCCGAATCAGAAGGCTGCTGTGCTTACTGCAATACATGCCGCTCAGGATGCCGGTATCCAGGTTATAATTGATATCGCCGACCCGTTTGTCGCTGATCGTTATCGCGCGGATTTGCTGGAGGCTGTGCGTGAGTATGCCGATTATGCATTCTGTAATGAGCAGGAGCTTCGCAGTCTGCTGCAGCAGAATGAATCCTCACGAGAGGATCTTTTTCTGGCTGCTGCCGAGATCCCCGTAACATGGCTGGTAAAGGTTGGCGCGGAGGGCTGTTTTGTTATTGAGCAGCGTTATAAGGCGCGATACTTTCCCGCAATATCCGTTGCTCCGGTTGATACCACCGGTGCCGGGGATGCCTTTGCCGCCGGTTTTTTGTTTCGATACCTGAACGGCAGGGATGTAGATGAGGCTGCTGCTGCTGCAAACCGCCTGGCAGCTGCAATCGTACAGATTGAGGGGTGTGTGTATACAGATATCCCCGATGCTACTCTTCGAGGGTTTCCGGAGTCAATCGGAGATCAATCTGCTGAATAAGCTCCTGGGCAATGGTGGAGAATTCGCTGTTGTCGGCAGGGGAGCTGCCTTGCCGGCGGTGCTGAAAAAGTTCGTCGGCGATCATCAGCGCGCTGATGATCGCGACTTTAAGCGGGTCCTGGGTTTGCACTGTGCGGTGGGTTTCTTTTACCTTTTCCTCAACAAAAGAAAGAAGATCGCGAACATAATCCGGATCTTCATCGGTGTGAATGGAAAATGTGGTGCCTAATAAATCCACTTGCACAAAGGCATCTCCTGCATAGGAGCTTAGAATATATCCAGCTCTGCTTCTGAAGTCGGTGCGGATTCCGCATCTTCTTCTTCTTCGTAATCATGCTCGGGGGTGTCGGAAACAATACCTTCGTTATGCCCGCCGGACTGGATAGGAGAGGCTACCTGAGCCACGGCATCCTCAAGTGAATCGAGGTGTGAGAGGGCATGCATGATACCCTCCTCAATCTGGGCATACTGGGAATTGTGGGTGTCCAGCTGCTGCTGCAGCTGGTCTGCCCGCTGCTCGGCAAGTTCAGCACGTTCCCTGAGCTGGGTATTTTCCTGCTGAAGAGCGTCAATTTTCTGTACTGCTGCAAGTACACGCTCCTGCAGTCGCTGAATCTGCTCAAGCTGAATCATGCCTTTTCCCCGAGTCCCTGTTTTGCTACGGTAACCAAGGCCTGAAATGCCTTCGGATCTTCGATAGCCATGTTGGAGATAACCTTGCGGTTAATCGAAACCTCTGCTTTATTCAGCCCGGATATGAAGCGTGAGTAGGTCATGCCTTCATTGCGGCATGCCGCAGAGATACGGGTAATCCATAACCGTCGGAATTCCCGTCTGCGCACCTTTCTGTCACGGTATGCATATGTAAGGGCTTTCGCTACAGCATCTTTTGCGGTGCGATGCAGTTTGCTGCGGCGCCCCCAGTATCCTTTTGCCTGTTTCAGTATAGCTTCGCGACGATCCTTTCGCCGGGTGCCGTCTACTGCTCGTGCCATTGTATTCTCCTTGAATAATCTTTCGTTTGTGTCGTACGGTTACGCGTACGGCATCAACTGCTTTGCGCGTTTTACCTCAGCCGGGCTCAGGAGACCGGGTTTGCGCAGCTTCCGCTTTCGCTTGGTGGACTTTTTCGACAATATATGACGCAGTCCCTGTTTCTTATACTTTACTTTACCGTTTTTGGTAATTGAATAGCGCTTGGCAGCGCTTCGGCGTGTCTTCATTTTTGGCATATACTACCTTCCTTGCTTTATTGTTCTTCTGTGCTTACGATTTCTTAACCGGCTTGGGGCTGAGGATCATCGACATAAATCGGCCTTCCATCATTGGTTTCCGGTCTACATTGTAACCGTCCTCAAGCATATCCAGTACCCGATCCAGTACCATAACTCCGCGCTCGGTATGTGCGAGCTCTCGTCCGCGAAAACGAATAGTAACTTTAACCTTATTGCCTTCTTCCAGGAACTGCTTGACGTGCTTTGTCTTAAACTGCAAATCGTGGGGTTCAATTTTCGGCTGCATGCGGATTTCTTTCAGCTGGGTTTGTTTCTGCTTGCGTTTTGTTTCACGGGTTTTCTTGTCCAGTTCGAACTTGTACTTCCCGTAATCCATCAGTTTGCATACCGGAGGGTTTGCATTAGGTGAAACCTCTACCAGATCCAGCCCTTTTTCCTTAGCCAATGCGAGAGCATCTGCAGTCGGCATAACTCCTGACTGTTCACCCTCTTCATCAATTAACCGAACCTCTCGAATAC
>CAZANF010000102.1:0-9663 GCA_964486425.1 uncultured Spirochaeta sp.
CTTGGTTTTTTAAATACTTACATGGCAACAATTTGGATAGATATACATGTAGTTGGCACGACTATTGCAATATAGTATGTGCACAGCGAAAAGGACCGGTCGGAATGCACCGGTCAACCATGTAAATATCTAAGTAAAAAGCCATATAAAAACGGCGGAAAGTCACATGGAAATGTGAAGTATTCCGTTTTCTTCCCTCATCCTCTATCAGGGGCAAGTCGTTGACTTGTCCCTGATTTTTGGTATACTACCAGAATAGAGTATCCGATATATCAGGAGATGCCAGCATGAAGACCAAATCCGATTTTCCAAATTTGAATGATAAAGAACCAGAAGGATTAAAGCCGGATGGCACTCCGTATCGCGTGCTTGTAGTTGATGATTCCATGTTCACCGGCAAACAATTGAGTCAGATCCTTACCAGCGCCGGCTTTCAAGTTGTTGCTACGGCGAGTGATGGTGCTGAGGGTGTAGAGAAATATAAAGAGCTGCATCCGAACATAGACCTGGTGACGATGGATATTACAATGCCCAAAATGGACGGGGTTACCGCACTGGAACATATTGTTGCATACGATAAAGAAGCAAGGGTTGTTATGATCTCGGCGCTCGGAAAGAATGATCTGGTGAAAAAGTCCTTGCTCCTGGGTGCCAAGAATTACATAGTAAAGCCGTTGGATAGAAAGAAAGTGCTTGAACGGATTATTGCAATCCTGAAATAGGCAGTATTCTTACGTAATAGTCCATTCTGCTTCGCATGAGACAGGTTTTAATAGTTTACCTTGTGTGGAACTCGATATACAATCGAATGTGAGGCGTCTATGATACAATCTCGTACACAATCCAAAATGTTCAGCTGGGCTGTTTCTATCTGTATTTTTCTGAGCATCCTTTTGCCGATTTCCGGGTACGCACAGACTCCGGAAGAGGAGTACAGCGAACAGAGCGACCGGGTTTTGAATCTGATAGATTCAAATGATCTTTCGGCAGCCGAGGAGCTTCTGTCTTCAATTGAACCCCCTGAGGATTACCAGTACGAACACTGGTATAATCTTGGTGTTTTGCAGTTTGATCTCGAACGCTATAATGAAGCAGCCGACTCCTTTCAAAAGGCTGTCGACTACGACCCCGAATCAACCGAGGCCCTGTTTAATCTGGGCACGGCGCTGCTTCGGGATCAGTTATATCAGGATGCTGTTACGGTATTTTCACGTCAAATAGATATAGACCGGAACTCAGATGCATTCTTAAACCGCGGGAATTCCTACTATGCTCTCGGAGAGTATGATGCCGCATATGAAGACTATCAGTCGGCGATCGAACTGGATGCCCGTAATCCTGATGCGCATTATAATTTTGGTAACCTGCTGTATGATCGCAAGGAGTGGGAGCAGGCTGAGGAATCCTTTACCCGAGCATTACAGCTTGATACGGAGTTCTCCGAGGCACGGTTTAATCGGGGTAATACCCGTATACGGTTAGGTGAATTCGAAGGTGCCTATCAGGACTTCTCGGCAATAGCAGAAACCGATCCGGATTACGAAGATGCACAACGGAATGCAGCATTGGCTGAGCAATTACAGAATCAGCTTGAACAACAGATGGACAGCGAGGGAGAGGGTCAGTGAAAAGTGAATCAGCAGCTATTTTGGTAATTAATTGCGGGAGTTCATCACTCAAGTATGAAGTCTTTTCAATGCCGGATCGCAAAAGTCTCGGAAAAGGGCAGGTTGAAAGAATAGGCGGCGCTGAGGGGCATCTGGAGCAGTCCAGCATTAACGGTATTATTGATCGAACACAGGGTATAGCCAGCCACGCCGATGCGGTCCGCCTGATGGTGGAGGCCTTGACTGATCCCAAGAATGGGATTCTGCATGATGTCGCTGAAATACAGGGGGTTGGCCACCGAGTGGTTCATGGCGGTGAAAAATACAGCGAATCGGTACGGATTGATGAAAAGGTTTCGGCTGCGATCGAAGAATGCATAGAACTGGCCCCGCTGCATAACCCGGCAAACCTTACCGGGATTCAGCGTGCCCAGGAATTATTTCCCGGGATTCCGCAAGTAGCTGTATTCGATACCGCCTTTCATCAAACCTTAGCTCCGTCCGCGTATCTGTACGGTCTGCCTCGTGAGCTCTACGAGAAGTACAAAATCCGTCGATACGGTTTTCATGGTACCAGCCACCGGTATGTTTCCCGTGAGGCAACCCGTTTTATGAAGCGACACCCGGAGAATACCAACCTTATCGTCTGCCACCTGGGAAACGGTGCTTCTATTACCGCGATCAGCAGCGGACAGTCGGTAGATACCTCAATGGGATTTACCCCGCTTGAGGGACTGGTGATGGGTACACGCAGCGGTGACATTGATCCGGCTATCCTGTTTTATCTCATGGAGCGTGGGTACAGCGAGAAAGAGCTCAATACCATTCTGAATAAAAAGAGCGGTTTGCTCGGTCTTTCCGGCATCTCAAATGATCTGAGGGATATTGAATCTGCTGCTGAATCCGGCAATAAACACGCTATCGATGCTTTAGAGGTGTATGCACACAAGATTCGCCATTATATCGGTGCATATGCTGCGAATATAGTTCGCACCGATATTCTTGTTTTTACCGGAGGTATCGGCCAGTTTGGTACCAGGATGAGAGAAAGAATCTGTACACGACTCGAGAACCTGGGATTTGTCATTGACCACCGGAAGAATCTCGAGAACGGAAGTTCGGCTGGCATTATCTCAAAAGATTACAGTCCGACAGCAATTGTCGTTATGCCGACTAATGAAGAGCTGCAGATCGCTATCGATACATACGAGCTCCTTTAGGGGTATAGTTGTTCGCTGAAACATTTGCCGCCTGGCTGGAAAAACAACTTCGAGGGAAGTCGGGCGATACCTATCCGCCTGATCAGGTAGGCTGGTATATCAACGCACATGATATCCGGATGGAAGAGATTGTACGGCAGCATATGGCTCGTGAATATCCGGATCTGCCGAGAGGCAGTGATCCTTTTTTGATCCACCAGCAGCGATTGCGTATGCAGCGCAGCGACCCCGGCATTCAGCGAATTGTGGCGAATCAGCTTTATAAAAAGCTTGATTCAGACGAAAAGGCACTTTTTGCCTCTATTTCCGAACGTAAGCCCATGGTTTTCCCATGGGCTCGTCTCGATGATATCTGGACTTCTGCCGATCTTATGCAGCCTGTCGGTTCCAAAGGATGGCGTATCGTACGAATTCTTCCATCCTCAAAAAACCGTTCCGCAGCATTGACCCAGACCGCAGCCTTTTACGGGGCCGTTGTTGCAGCAGGGGCTGCACATGTCGAGGTAGAATTCTGGCACATTGATCCTGGTATTCCTTTACACCAGCCGGTTGAATACAAAAAAAAGCCGGGAGCCCGATCGGTACATGCCAGGCTTGAGGAGATCAGAAGATTTCAGAATCAATACTGTTCAACCACAGCTGACGAATCAGTGTATTCCGCAGAAACCAACTCCGATGAGCTGTGTCTTCCAGACACCCATACCCGTTTTCTGATGCGAGGAAAGCTTGACCGGAAGGAGCTGCTGATGCGCGGAATTGAAGACATTCGCTCCATTCCCGATACGGAGCCTATGTCCAAACGCCAGAGGAATCAGCGAAATGCATTACTGCATGAACATCCTCTTCCGGATCCTGTATCGCTGAATAAATGGCTGCAGGCAGTTGAAAAGCCCATAGTATTTCTTGATTTTGAGGCAATTCAGTCTGCGAAGCCAATGTATCCAAAGACCTTTCCCTGGCAATATGTGCCGATCATGTATTCCATTACCGATGTTCACGGCAGTGTGGAATGGGTGTGTCTTCCCGTTGACAGTGATGATCTTACCGGTTTTGCCGATGGTCTGGCTGAACGCCTGGCTGGCGTGAAATCTATCGGCGTATTCGGTGAGGCCATGGAAAAGCGCTGTCTGGCACTTCTGTCCGAAACTGCATCTACAGAGCAGGGCAGGCAACTGCTTTCCGAGGCTGTCGACCGGATTGTTGATCTGCACCTACCATTTGAAGCCGGATGGGTATACTTCTCCGGGCAGCGGGGAAAGACCTCCCTGAAGGCCTTGTCACGGGTACTGTTTGCGGGTTCCCAACAGACAACGGAGGACTCACGCGAGCCGAAGGAGATAGCCGACGGCCGTGAAGCAAGTCTGCACTATTACTGGCAGCGGTACGGGTATCCGGACGGCACCTGGCCGACCAGGTGTGAACAGAACAGGATTATGGGATTAATTGAACAGTACTCATGTAACGACACCCTCCATTTATGTCGTCTCTGGGAGATTTTAATTGCTTTATAGCAGGTACAAGTGCTATAGTATCGATATGTTTCAACTAACCGGTTCACAACGCCGATTTCTGTCTCGTCAGGCTCATGATCTGGATCCGATTATCATGGTCGGTAAGCGCGGGTTTACCGATCAGATTGTTGATGCTGTTCATGACGCCCTTAATGCTCATGAACTGATCAAGATCCGTTTTATCGACTATAAGGCAGATCGTGCGACTATCTCCGAGGAACTGGCCAGGCGAACGGATGCAGTTATTATAAGAATAATCGGTAATATTGCCATTTTATTTCGTCAGCACACCGATCCTGAAAAACAGCGCTTTCACATACCTTCTGTCGAGACTATAGAGGATTGAATTTCCCGGATATCGAGAGGCTAATTCCGTCTCTTGTTTTTTTTCCGTGTTTTTCTCCCGAAATTTTCTGCGAAATTACTAGAAGTCATCCTCAATATGAGCATCATGCAGAGTATCAGGGGTTTTCATCAGGCTTGAGGTCAGCTCAAGCGAGGTGAGGATCATTTGCTGCTGCCACTCGGGCAGGTTGTCGAAACGTCTGGAAAACTCTTCGGGAAAAATTGTAGGATTCTCGGCCAGCATAGCATTTGCCGCCTCGGTAGTGGTAACCAGTACCCGGCGTTTGTCTATGGTGCTTCGGGCACGCTCAACCAGTCCACGGCTCTCCAGTCGATCAAGAATATTGGTAACCGTAGCTTGGCTCAGTGACACCGACTGTGCAAGATTACCTATGGTAGGATGGGCCTGAAATGCGATCGCCTTCAAAATCATAAGCTGTGGTCCGGTAAGACCAAACCGCTTGTTGAGCTGTTTGGAATGAATGGATAATGACTGAAGGATTTTTCTGAGGTGATTATAAATCTCGTTACGAATCTCTGAGCTGTGTGCCATATGCAAAAGATTATACTACAAAACTTGTTAGGGCAATATATTTTATTCATTAGTAGACAAAACAAATAGCTGATTTCATTCTTTTTAATTCTTGATCCTGACGTGATTTCAAGTTGTTACTCTGTAGTAACTTAGAGAACCCTTGTGAGAAAAAATCGTGTATCATGCAATATGCAATCGATCTAAAGCCGATATTGATTGACCACTTGTGAATATTTAGATAGTATATTGTTTATACTAAGAAACGTTTTAGGAAGCAGAGCATACGGAAAAAAATATGGAAGATAATTCAGAGAAGAAAGTAAAAATTCGCATAGAAGGCGTGTATAAAATATTCGGTAAGCATCCCAACCGTGCACGGAAAATGATTGCTGATGGATACTCCAAGGAAGAGATTCTTGAAAAAACCGGCTCGGCAGTCGGGGTAGCGGATGTATCATTTGATATATATGAAGGTGAAACCCTTGTAGTCATGGGGCTATCGGGATCCGGGAAATCTACATTGATTCGTACGGTTAACCGCCTGATCGAACCCACTTTCGGAAAGATATACATTGATAACGAAGATATTACGGTCATGAAAGAAGATCATCTTCGTGAAATCCGACGGAAAAAGTTCGGTATGGTTTTTCAGAGCTTTGCCTTGTTTCCGCATCGAACAATCCTGCAAAATGCGATGTTCGGATTGGAGATTCAGGGGATTCCTCTGGAGGAGCGGCGCGAGAAGGCCATGCGGGCCCTGTCGCAGGTCGGTCTGGCCGGCTGGGAAGAGTATGTCCCGGCAAATCTTTCCGGTGGTATGAAGCAGCGGGTTGGTTTGGCCAGAGCCCTGGCCATTGAACCGGATGTGCTGCTTATGGATGAAGCATTTAGTGCACTTGACCCCCTTATCCGCACCGATATGCAGGATGAACTGCTCTCGCTGGAAAGCGAGGTTCGCAAGACAATACTGTTTATAACCCATGATCTGGACGAAGCACTTAAAATGGGTGACCGGATTGTCCTGATGAAGGACGGCAAGGTGGTTCAGATAGGAACCCCGGAAGAGATTCTGATGCATCCCGCATCCGAATATGTCGCCAAGTTTGTAGAGAACGTTGATGTTACCAAGGTTCTTACCGCCAGGGATGTTATGCGACGGCACACCCCGGTTGCATTTGTGAAAGACGGTCCACGGGTTGCGCTTCGCAAAATGAAGGAAAACGGTATCTCCGGTATATTTATTACCAGACAGAACCACGAACTGGTCGGCCATGTAACTGCCGACCGAGCTGCTGATGCCGCCAAAAAAGAAGAAAAATGGCTCGAACACATTACCGTAGCGGATGAATGTTCGACTGTGCAGCTTGAAACCCCGGTAAAGGAGATTTTTCCTCTGGTGTCCTCAAGTCCAAATCCCATCGCTGTTGTCAACGACCGGAATATACTGCAGGGGGTTATCGTACGGGGTTCCGTTCTAGCCGCACTTTCTGAAAGTGAAGCTGCAACGGAAGTGAAGGCGGCAGCTGAAGGAGAGTCCGAAAATGAATAATTTACAGAATATTTTCAGCGAAGTCATCAGCTGGTTTACCGAGGGGCTGCCTCTTTCCGACTGGATTGATGCATTACTGCGATATCTGACCGATAATCTTTCCTGGCTCACGCGGGCTATTTCCAGATTCGTGTCTACCGGCATTAACGGCCTGGTGGATATCTTTCTCTATCCGAGTCCGATTGTGATGATCCTCATTATTTCGGGACTGGCTGTACTGATCTGCCGTAAGGACACGGCTGCAGCAATGAGAGACAGCGGGACGACCAGGCGCAGTTTCCGGGCAAAGGTAAAGATAGTAATAAAGTCTAACGGTCTGGCAATTTTTTCCTTTCTGGGATTATTGCTGATTGTCAATCTGGATCTCTGGAGTCAGACCATGGCTACACTGGCACTGGTACTGGTGTCCACGGCAATAGCGGTGGTAATCGGAATGCCGCTCGGGATTTTTGCGGCTTTGAATAATTCCTTTTTTCAGATCGTAAAGCCGGTTCTCGACTTTATGCAGACCATGCCGGCCTTTGTATATCTTATTCCAGCTATTCCGTTTTTCGGATTGGGTCCTGTTTCCGCGAGTTTTGCGACGGTTATCTTTTCCATTCCGCCGGCAATCCGGCTCACGGCATTAGGGATAAAGCAGATCGACAAGGAAATGATCGAGGCATCGGATTCCTTCGGTTCAACCACTCTGCAGAAATTAACCAAGGTGCAGATACCATTGGCGCTGCCGACGATAATGGCCGGGATCAATCAAACGATCATGTTGGCACTCTCGATGGTGGTAATTGCGGCAATGATTGGTGCCGGCGGTTTGGGATCTGAAGTGTGGAGAGCAATTCAGCGGCTTCGCCCTGGTGAAGGGTTTGTAGCTGGTCTTGCTGTAGTTATTCTGGCAATTGTATTGGACCGGATGACGCAGAGAATCAGCCATAGTAAGTAAAGAAAAATGCGGGGGTTCCCGCGTAAATAGATAATTCCATTAGGAGGAATAGTATGAAAAACGTACTGAAAAGAACTTCAGCTGCTGCAGCTGCACTGATGGTGGCAGCGGCGCTGATGTTTGCTGGTTGTACACCGGCTGAAGAAGAACAGGATCAGGAAGTGACCCTGCTTTATGTTGAATGGGTTGGTGAAATCGCTTCCACTAATGTCGCTGCTGTTGTGCTCGAAGAAATGGGCTATGACGTAGAGACTCTTTCCGTAAGTGCTGCTGCAATGTGGGAAGGTGTTGCCAGCGGAGACGGCGATGCTATGACTTCTGCATGGCTTCCGGGAACTCATGGTGAATATCTGTCCCAGACAGAGGATCGCGTAGAGGTTGCTGGAACAGTAATGACCGGTGCCCGCATTGGCCTTATGGTTCCTACCTATGTTGAAATCGACACAATTCCTGAGATGGAAGAGAATGCCGATCAGTTCGACGGCCGCATCGTAGGTATCGACCCCGGTGCCGGGATCATGAGCGCAACCGAGGAAGCCCTTGAGGTATATGAGCTTGAAAGCATTGAGCTCCTTGAAGGAAGCGGGGCGACAATGGCTGCCGCCCTCGAAGATGCTGTGCGCAATGAAGAGTGGATTGCCGTAACCGGCTGGACTCCTCATATCATTGAGGCACGCTTCGACTTGAAATATCTTGAAGATCCGGAGGGAGTGTACGGCGAAGAAGAGTATGTTGCTTCTGTAGTCCGTGAAGATCTTGAAGAGGATATGCCGGAGGTATATGCCTTCTTTGAGAACTTCCACTGGGAAGTAAGCGACTTCGCCGAGCTGATGCTGTGGAATGATGAACCGGGTTCCGATCCGTATGAAAATGCACAGCGCTGGGTAGAAGAGAATCGTGATCTGGTAAACAGCTGGATCGACTAACATCTCTCAGCCGAGAATATGACCGTCCCGTTCTGCGGGACGGTTTTTTTTGCTTGCGCAGTAACCCCGTGATGTGCACAATAGAGATATGTTCGATCTTCATTTGCGTCTGAAGCCGGTAAAAACAGACCAGGTTCATATTCATATTCCGGTGCAGTTTCGTGCATTGTTCGGGGTTCTGGCCGTGCTTACCGTGTGGGTTGCCGGTATTACCGGAAACTGGAATCCGGTAGCCATCGGGGTTTTGCTGCTGGCGATCTTTGGGTCGCTGTATGACGAGCGCTGGATTTTTGACCGGAAGCGAAACGAAGTGCATTACCGAATCGGGTTTCTTTTTATCGGACGGCATTTGGTGCTGCAAATGAGAGAGATTGACCGATTCGAGTTTTGTATTGTTCATCACAAGGGCAGGGAGCTGTGCCAGATAATTCTCTGGACAATTGCCCAGGAGCCTTTTCTGGTTGAATCACAGCCATCTGCATATCAAAAAATGCTGCTTCATGAAGCCGAGTATCTATCCGATTTCTGCGGCCGTTCACTGTCCAAGCCGGAATAGCTGAATATGGCGGATGGCGGCCATTCTACCTGTGTGAGGTTCGCCAGACCGCCGCTTTCTTCAACGGCCCGCAGGCCCTGCCGGATTATGCTGTTCTGCAGAAGCCTTCCCTGTGGTGTACAGCGGAGATAATCAGGGTTGCTGTCGTCAAACAGGTGCTCCTGCCCCTTTTTAAACGTATCAAAGACTGCCAGAATTTCTTTGCCGAATATTGCGGTAATCTCGCTGTATGGTATACCCCATATGGTACGCAGGCCGGTAATGCAGTAATCAATAAAGAGATCATATGCGCTTAGCGGTTCCACCTCGTGCAGCCAGGAGCGGGTTGAGGGTGCGCTGTAGCGGAAAAGATCGGGGTTTGTAAGCCGTGCAGGAAAAATCCGTGAAGCAGCGGTTTCTATCGCAATAGTTCCAACTGCACAGATCGGAAGAGCACACGTCTGAACTCCCAGTCACATTCCTTTATCTCGTATG
>CAZANF010000103.1:0-9623 GCA_964486425.1 uncultured Spirochaeta sp.
TTCGCAGTTTCATCCTGATACGAGTACCCGAGCCTGTCCAGGCGTTCGCCGAATTCCCTGCGCTCCCGGGGCGGCACCTGGAATCCGCACAGCACCCTGCCGTATGCGGCCCCGTGATTACGGTAGTGAAACAGCGAGATGTTCCAGCGCTTCCCGATGCGTTTCAGGAACTTCAGCAGGGCTCCCGGGCGCTCCGGGAATACAAAGCCGTAGAGGACCTCGTCGGCGGCATGTTGCGACCGACCGCCGACCATGTGCCGGATGTGGGACTTCGCGATCTGGTTGTCGGTGAGGTCCAGCACCGGGTATTCGGCCTCGCGCAGCATGTAAATCAGCTCGTCCCGCTCATCTTTTCCATCAATCTGAATCCCGACAAAGATATTGGCTGAATCCCTGTCGTCATAACGGTAATTGAACTCGGTCACCGATTTGCGCCCCAATAGCCCGCAAAATCCCAGAAAGGCCCCCGGGCGCTCGGGGATGGTAACCGCCAGCAGGGCTTCGCGGTCCTCGCCGACCTCAGCCTGCTCGGCAACATAGCGCAGGCGGTCGAAGTTCATGTTGGCACCGCTGGCAACGGCTATATACCATTCATCTGTGGTGTTTTCGCGGCGGACGTACTTTTTTATTCCGGCCAGGGCCAGAGCCCCTGCGGGCTCGGCCACGGAGCGGGTATCGTCGAACATGTCCTTGACCGCGCCGCAGATCTCGTCGGCAGTAACCGTAATAACCTCATCCACATACTCGCGACAGATCTCCCACGGATACTTCCCGATTTGGGCTACGGCCACCCCGTCTGCAAAGATCCCCACCTGGTCCAGGGTAACCCGCTCACCGGCTTGCAAAGCCGCCGCCAGACACACCGATTCCTCGAACTCAACCCCGACAATCCGGATCTCCGGCTGCAGGTATTTTATGTAGGCCGCCATACCGGCAATCAACCCCCCGCCGCCGACAGGAACAAACACGGCATCAATCTTCCGGCTGCATTGATGCAGGATTTCGCGTGCAATCGTTCCCTGCCCCGCAATGGTCCACGGGTCATCGTAGGGATGGATATAGGTAAGCCCCTGCTCCTGCATCAGCTTGCGGGAATAGGCGGCGGCCTCATCAAAGGCATCGCCATGCAGAATAACCTTGACATGAGAACCCCCGTGGCTCCGTACGGCGTTCACCTTAATCGCCGGGGTAGTGCGGGGCATTACAATGATTGCACGGATCTTGAGCTGCTGCGCCGAAAAGGCGGTTCCCTGGGCATGATTCCCGGCAGATGCGCAGATAACCCCGCGCTCCCGTTCCTCCTTCGAGAGATTGGCCATGCGGTTGTAGGCTCCGCGTATCTTGAAGGAGAAGACCGGCTGCAGATCCTCGCGTTTTATAAGGATATGGTTATGCAGTCTGGCGGTTAAATTGGGTGCCGGTTCCAGGGGTGTTTCGTGTGCGGCTTCGTATACCCTGGCGTTCAGGATTTTCTTGATATATTCTTGCAGGTTCATGTGATGTTCAGCATAGGAAAGCCATGTGCGGCTGTCAAGTAATCCCGGTCATGCGCCGTCGAGGCGTAACTAACCCGAAAACAGATTGACACCTGCCCCCAAAATACGCATTAATATACACAAGGAGTGTATAATGATTCAGAAGATTATTCGAATGACTGTATCGGTCGGTTTGCTTGCTCTGCTTGCTGTCGCCGTAATCAGCTGTACACAGGAAGAAACCGGTCGACCGGAAAGTCTGGTTATTGCAACCGATGCCACATGGCCGCCGATGGAGTATGTAAACGAGGATCGCGAGATTGTCGGATTCGATATCGATCTTATTAAAGCGGTTGGCGAAGCAACCGGGGTGGACATCGAGATCCAGAACACGGCCTGGGACGGCATCTTTGCCGGACTGCTGAACGGGGACTACGATGCCGTTATCAGCTCGGTAACGATCACCGAGGAACGTCAGCGCAGCATGGACTTCTCTACCCCGTATCTGAATGCCGGACAGGTGCTGATTGTATCCGCCGATACCGAAGACGTGACAACACTGTCGGACCTGAGCGGTCAGTCGGTAGGTGCGCAGATCGGTACTACCGGGTTTTTTGAGGCGCAGGAAACTCCGGGTGTTGAGGCACTCAGCTACGATGAAATCGGACTGGCGATAGAGGACCTTGCCAACGGTCAGATTGCCGGTGTGGTTGCTGATGCCCCGATTGCGGCCGATTATGTACTGCAAAACGAGAATTACCGGGACACCCTGAAGATAGTTGGTGAACCCTTTACCGATGAGTATTTCGGTATCGCGGTACGTCAGGACAATGAGCGCGTACTGTCGGTAATCAACGAAGGCCTGGAAGAGCTGAGATCCTCCGGTCGAATTGAAGAACTGGAAGACAAGTGGCTTCGGTAAAGCCGGATAATAAAAACACCGTTGAGGCATCAGCCCCCGTCCTTGTACCGGACGGGGCGCTGATTCCTGACCCCAGTTCAGGCAAGCTGTTCAGTGCCTGGAATATCTCTTTTTTCGGTGCCATGGCGGCGATCATCCTGCTTCCATTGCTGGGACCACCGCAGTATCGCGAGATTCTCCAGTTTGTACCCGACGGGGTATTGAGCACCTTTCAGGTTACCCTTACCTCTATCGCGATTGCACTGGTAATCGGACTGTTGGCCGGTCTGGGGCGAATTTCAAAGATTGTTCTGATAAACCGCATCGCTACCGTCTATGTAGAGGTGATTCGCGGTATTCCGCTGCTGGTTCAGCTGTTCTATATCTATTTTGCACTGGGACGCTTCCTGTCGTTGCCTCGTATGACCGCCGCGATTATTGCAATGTCGGTCTGCTACGGAGCGTATCTGGCAGAGATTTTTCGAGCCGGTATCCTTTCTATCCCCCGTGGCCAGATGGAGGCTGCATTGGCGTTGGGTATGTCCCGCGGCCAGGCGATGCGCAAGGTTATTATTCCGCAAACCCTGCGGATTATTCTGCCGCCGATAGGCAATGAATTCATCGCTATGTTGAAGGATTCATCACTGGTTTCAATTCTCGCTGTATCGGATCTGTTAAGGCGTGGTCGTGAGTATGCCTCTACCACATTCTATTATTTTGAAAGCTATACCGTAGTGGCACTCATATATCTCATTATGACACTGTTCTTTTCACGCCTGGTTGCCGTTATGGAAGAGAGGATATCCCATCGTGACTAATACAACTATTCAGAATATACCGGACCGTCCGCGTATCGCGATCACCCAGGCCGTAAAGCGCTTCGGCAAGGTGCAGGCCCTGAAAGGGGTAGACCTGACCATTCAGCCTGGTGAGGTGGTATTGATTATCGGTCCATCCGGCAGCGGCAAGAGCACCCTGTTGCGCAGTGTGAATCGGCTTGAGCATCTCACCGCCGGGGAGATCTGGGTAGATGCCGATTGTGTCACCCATCCGCATGCCGATATTCGCAAGATTCGAGAAGAGGTCGGAATGGTATTCCAGAATTTCAATCTCTTTCCGCATATCTCGGTGATCAAGAATATTATGCTGGCGCCTACGCTGGTAAAAAAGCAGGACGCTGCCGAGGCACTGGAGACTGCCCGCCGCCTTCTTGCGCGGGTAGGCCTGGCTGACAAGGAAAATGCCTATCCGGATCAGCTCTCAGGCGGGCAGCAGCAACGCGTGGCGATTGCCCGTGCGCTGGCAATGAATCCGAAGGTTATGCTCTTTGATGAACCAACCAGTGCCCTGGACCCGGAGATGATTAAAGAGGTGCTGGATGTAATGCTGGCGCTTGCCAAAGAGGGCATGACGATGATGGTTGTGTCACACGAGATGGGTTTCGCCCGCGCTGCTGCCGATCGGGTGGTGTTTATGGATGAAGGCCTGATTGTGGAGGAGGGTGCCCCGGATATGGTGTTCGGGAATCCGCAGCATGAGCGAACCAAGGCGTTTCTTGAGCATATTTTATAGTTTTTGTTAGTTTTTGGTTGTCATAGTCGCTATTGGCGCTTTATACTATATGTAAGGGCATGGTGGGGATGTTTGACTACTTTTCCGTTGTAATGAGTCTCAGGCAGGGTACGGTGCTGTACCGTATGGATCGTTTTGATCTCTTCGATCCGGATGAGCAGGGACTGGCTTTTTCAGAAATCACTACTCTGGACGAGATTCTCAATCAAATGGCCGGCTACAGTTCCGACAGCGGAGTGAAGGCTGGTACCACTACCACGAACCTGGATTTTGACACCTGAGCCGTCCTCCTTGTATGTTTTTACCTATACATATATATTTATCTATATAAGGAGATAGACATAATGAAACTGGTAATTATTGGCGGGGTTGCTGCCGGAGCAACTGCAGCGGCACGGGCGCGACGACTGGACGGTTCGGCGGAGATAACAATACTGGAGGCTGGTGCGGATGTCAGCTTCGCAAACTGCGGTCTCCCGTATTACATCGGCGGTGAGGTTGAGCATCGCTCCTCACTGCTCATGGCCAGCCCCGAATCCCTGTATGATCAGTATCAAATTAACATCCATATACATACCGAGGCGGTAAAGATTGACCGCTCCGCTCAGCGGGTTACCGCCCGGAATACACAAACCGGTGAACAGCGCGAGTTCCCGTATGATGCACTCATACTCGCCCAGGGCGGCAAGCCGATTGTTCCTCCGTTGCCCGGGGTTGATCAGGAGAATGTATTCCAGCTGTGGACCCTGCAGGATATGGACGCTATTGATGCATTTATCCGCGAC
The DNA here is from genome assembly GCA_964486425.1 of uncultured Spirochaeta sp. Classification (GTDB taxonomy): domain Bacteria; phylum Spirochaetota; class Spirochaetia; order DSM-27196; family DSM-8902; genus Spirochaeta_B. The sequence continues at coordinate 4,734 of CAZANF010000103.1, forward strand.
AGATCGCCCCGATCGGCGGCGGTGATCGGCGGGGGCTTTATCGGTCTGGAAATGGTGGAGGCCTTTGCACATCGCGGGCTGCAGGTGAGTCTGGTAGAGGCGGCACCGCAGGTAATGCTGAATCTGGAGCCCGAGTTCGCCGGGTATCTTACGCAGCAGCTGCAGGATTACGGGGTGGATCTGCATATCGGCACTGCATTGGCGGGCATAGACGGCAGCACGGTGAAACTGAGTGACGGCAGCAGCGTGACTGCGGATATGGTGCTGCTTTCAATCGGGGTGAAACCTACCCTGCAGCTGGCCAGGGAAGCCGGTCTGGAAATCGGCGAATCCGGTGGGCTGCTGGTAAACAGCCGTCTGCAAACCAGCGACGAACGCATATTCGCCGCCGGGGATATGGCCGAGATAGATCACTTTGTACTCGGTACCCGGGTACGTATTCCGCTGGCCGGTCCGGCAAACAGGCAGGGGCGGATTGCTGCCGAGAATGCCCTCGGAGGACAGAAGGAGTACCGCGGTGCTATGGGAACATCGATTGTAAAGCTGTTTGACACTGCTGCCGGTTCGGTCGGTGTAAGCAGGACTGCCGCCCGCCGTGCCGGGCTGCAGGCGGATGCGGTTGTGGTGCACAAGGTGAGCCACACCTCCTATTACCCCGGATCCGACAAAGTCAGCCTCATGCTTGTCTATAACCGGGATACCGGGGTTGTCCTGGGAGCGCAGGCTGCCGGAAGGACAGGGGTGGACAAGCGTCTGGATGTAATCGCCGCCGCCATAGCCGGCAGACTTACTATAGATGATCTCCAGGAGCTGGACTTAGCCTATGCCCCGCCGTTTAACAGTGCCAACGGGCCGATCAATATGGCTGCATTTACCGCAGTAAACAACCGTGACGGCTTCAGCCGCGGGGTTCCGGCTCTGGATCTGGATGGATTCGTGCAGGAGCATAATCCGCTCATTATTGATATTCGTGATCCGATCAGCTACAAGCAGGCCCATATTGACGGCAGCCGGAATATGAGTCAGGGCCGGCTTCGCGACCGGATGCCGGAGTTTGACCGGGACAGGGTAATTCTGCTCGTGAGCGAGGATGGCCAAAAGGGGCATGTTGCGCTGCGTATGCTTGCTGCCGGAGGATTCACCCGGGTGTATAACCTGAGCGGCGGTTACATCTCGCTGGAGCGTCATGCACGCGCATACGGGTATCTGCAGCTGGATGTCGGACTGTTTCCCGTGCAGCAGAAATCCGCGGTTGAATCGGCTGCGGGCGGGACTGCCGGTGAGACTGGCGGTGAAGGCTCAGGCCAGTCAGCTGGCGAGGAAACCGGGCAGTCAGCCGACGGAGAAACCGGCCCTGATGCTGCAGTTGAGGACGGCAGCAGTCCGTTAATTATCGACGTCCGGACCTCGCAGGAGTATGCAGCCGGCGCGCATCCGGATGCGGTGAACATCGAGCTGGATCAACTGGCGGACAAGGCGGAGGAGCTGGGTGACAAGGACCGCGAGATCACCCTGTACTGTGCAAGCGGCGCCCGGTCAGCGTATGGAAAACGGGTTCTCGAGAAGCACGGCTTTACCAATGTGAAAAACGGCGGCGGGCTGCATGATGTGCTCGGCTGAGGCCGCAGTATCCCAGGCCGCAGTGTGCCAGGCGGCCGTATCACAGCCCGCAGTATGCCTATTCACAGTATCCCAGGCGGCCGGTACACCGTGTGCGGCTATCGCTTGAACAGCAGCAGCCGCACCCCGTTCAGGGAGACCAGCACCGTGCCGCCTTCATGGCCGATTACCGCCAGCGGCAATGGCAGGTCTATGGTGTAAATGCCGGCTACCATCATCAGGATCAGTCCCAGGGCGATGCTGATGTTTATCACCAGGGTCCGGCGGGTCTGGCGGCTTAACGCCATAAGATACGGGATCTTCCTGAGGTCGTCGGACATCAGCACGATGTCGGCCGTCTCGAGGGCCACATCGGTGCCCGCCGCACCCATCGCAATTCCCAGACGCGCCCCTGCCATGGCCGGGGCGTCGTTTACCCCGTCGCCTATCATCGCGGTAAATCCGTACTGCTCCTCGATCCGCCGGATGGCATCCAGCTTGTGCTCCGGCAGCAGCTCCGGGAATACAGCATCGATTCCGGCCTCGGCCGCGATTGCCTGCGCCGCCGCCTCGTTGTCGCCTGTCAGCATCGCGATATGCTTGATCCCGATGTCGCGCAGATCCTGAATAACCTCGCGCACACCGGGGCGCAGGCGGTCCATCAGTGATATCAGACCCAGCAGCCGCGCCTGCGACAGATCGTCGGAGCCCTTCTGCCCGGCATTCTCCACCAGCACAATTACGGTCTTTGACTCTTTCTGCAGTTTCAGTACCGTATCCCGGGCCTCGCGTACCCCGGCTATCCCATCCCCCAGCCGGTCCAGCAGCGACGGGCTTCCCAGCAGCAGCTCGCGGTCGTTGACCATCCCGCGTACACCGACCCCGGACTGGCTGCGGAAATCCTTCGGCATGCTGTACTGCAACTCGCGTTCTTCGGCCGCGCGGACCACAGCCTCGGCGATAACATGCTCGCTCTTGCTCTCGATACTCGCTGCCGCCGAGAGCAGATCGCGTTCGCTCCAGTCGGACAGCGAAATGATATCCTCGACATGGGGTTTCCCTTCGGTCAGGGTACCGGTCTTGTCGAATGCGATGGCCTGAATCCTGGCGGCCTGTTCGACATGCACCCCTCCCTTGAACAGTATCCCCCGTCGGGCACCGTTTCCGATGGAGGACAGGATAGAAGCCGGGGTACTGATGATAAGGGCGCAGGGGCTGGCGGCAACCATGAGGGTAATCGCCCGGTATACGCTTATCTCCCATTCCATACCCAGCAGGACAGGCGGCACCAGTGCAGCAAGGATGGTGGCCGCAATAACCCCCATTGCGTAGTACTGTTCAAAGCCTTCCATGAAGCGCTCGGTTCTGGCTTGCTTTTCCCGGGCCTCCTCCACCAGGGTGATTACCCGGGAGATAGTTGATTCGTCGGTTGTTTTGGTTACCCGAAGTACAAACTCACCGTCCTGGTTGATGGTCCCCGACAGCACCTCTTCGCCTTCCGACTTCTCCACCGGCAAGGACTCCCCGGTAATACTGGACTGATCGATACTGCTGGCCCCGCGAACGATAACTCCGTCCAGCGGTATCCGGTTGCCGGGCTTCACCTGCACGAAGTCGCCGACCTTTACATCCTTCACTGAGGTCGGTCTGCCTTCGGCGCTTTCCGGAGAATCGACCACCAGAGCGGTATCCGGGCGCAGTTCCGACAGAGACTTGATGGCGCTGCGGGTGCGGTCCAGAGCGAAGTCCTGCAGTACATTGGACAACGAAAACAGGAACAGCAGCAGTGTTCCCTCGAATGGAGACCCGACAACCGCCGCAGCTATTGCCGCCAGTACCATCAGCAGATCAATGTCTATCTTGCGGGCCTTCAGGCTGGCTATGCTGGCCCGCAAGCCGAAGAAGCCGCCGGTAATGTAGGCAACCCCGTAGAGCAGCCATGGGAGCAGGCCGGGGGCGATGCGCTCGGTTATTGCGCCGGCGATCATGGCAGCCAGGGTTATTGCTACAAACAGCGGTTCCCACGGGACCTGGTTCAGGCCGTCGGAAAGCTGAGCCAGCAGCCCCGTCTTGTCGTGGGAGGCTTCGGTGCCGGATTCACGGCCCTGTGCCTCCTGTGTGCCTGCAGCGGTCCCGGTCGCGGCTTCGGCATCTGCCGCGGCCATAGAGCCAGCCCCAGCGCCAGCCGCGTCGGCTCCATCCCTCCCGGATACCTCACGCGGTGCTGTTTCGCCGTTGTCATGTATCTTCAGCTTGCGACGAACCCAGGGGCTCTGCGGTCCCTTTCGGTTGCTGTCGCTATCCGGGGTCCCATTCTGTTCATGGATATGAAAGACCCCGTCTGCATACTCAATACCTTTCCCGAGGTCCGGCGGAATCGCCGAACAGTTCTCTCCGCAGTCTTCATTCGGATGACATGCCGCTGAGCCCTGTTCGACCCGGCGGGCAAGATCCCTCACCCGGTAGTTCAGTTCTGCGTCATGCTCCATTTCGGGTTCGTATGCAACCTCAATCTCCCGTTCAACGGTATCCCAGATTACCTCGTGAATCCCCGGCTCTCGCTGTACCAGGCGATGGATGGTAATAACGCAGCAGCGGTCCTGCCGGTCTGCCGGGCAGTTTCCGGTATGTTTCTGATTCTTCTCCGGCTTCTGCGTCATGTGGATACCTCCTGGATATGAGCTGCCTGATTCTGATTCCAGCGGCATCTCTGCGGGTCGCTTTCCTCCAGGCATTCGCTGTAGTAGACAATGCGGCCGCTCAGCAGTTTGGAGCCGATTGCCTGCTGCACCTCTTCCTCCAGGGCATGGATTGCGCTGCTTTTGAGATCGCAGATGCGATGGCAGGTGAGGCAGGCCAGGTTTATATGCGGATCGGTGTTAATCTCGAAGTGAACAGTGTCGTCACCGGCGGTTCCCAGGCTGGTAATCGCCCCCAGCCGCAGCAGGGTATCCAGGGTCTGGTACACCGTGGTGAGGCTCAAGGACGGAAACGCCGGCTTTACCTGGTCGTACAGCGACTGCGCCGTTGGGTGATCGAAGCGTTGTGACAGTGCCTCGCAAATAGCCGTCCGCTGCGGTGTCATGCGCAAACCCGCCTTTTTAAGGGCGGTAACAAGCCCGGAAGCCTTTTCCATCAATTTACCCCCGAAAAAGAATGATTACTACCTTGTAATGATTACAATGTAATGCAGCCGGGCCGGGTGTGCAAGGGGTTCCGTGAAACAGGCAGAAAAAAGGCCCGGGAGGAACTCCCGGGCCGGATCACAAATCACGATAGCGTGATTTTAGA
>CAZANF010000104.1:0-9616 GCA_964486425.1 uncultured Spirochaeta sp.
ATTCATCTAGCTACCAGTGATGTGTATCCGCTGCCCGAATTCATATATGACATCTTCGAATCCAGTGACAGTCTGATACTGGAGGTAAACATCGCCGAAGCCGGACCCGATGCATTTTTCGGGGCGCAATCACTCATGGAGTATCCGGATGGGCAGTCCCTGGAGAACGACTTAAGTGAGTCGGAGATTGAGCTGCTCACCGATATCCTGGGGAAATTGGGTATTCCATTCGACATGGTAAAACACCTTAAGCCCTGGGTAATCGAAGCGACTCTGGTAACTACCCTTGCCCAACAGCACGGGATCCAGGCCGAATATGGAATTGATATGCATTTTGCAGAACTGGCGGAAGACCTCGATATGCCGGTAATCGCCCTGGAAACGATAGAGGAACAGCTCAATCTGCTGGGCAGTCTGGACACCGATACGCAGGCGGCACAGCTCATGCGCAGTGTTGAGAATTACCAGGATATCAGTGAATATGTTCAGGAACTACTGCAGATCTGGCGGAATGGAGATCTACAGGGGATGGAAGATAGTATCGCTGAATCATTATTAAGCGATCCCGAACTGCAGCCATACTACGAAAGCATGTTCACCCGTCGCAATCATGCATGGGCCCGGACCCTGATTGAGGAGCTTGAGACACCAGGGGACAGCTTCGTGGTGGTAGGTTCCGGACACCTTGTCGGTCCCGAGAATGTAATTGAAATCCTGCGGGATGCCGGGTACCAGGCCGTTCGGTTTTAGTTGATTGAACATCGACGGCTGCGGTGATTACCGGAGCCGCGGCGACTACTGAAGCTGCGGCGATTATATAAGCGTCGCAGCTGCCGTCTCCTGCAGCACTCCCGTGCTCTTCTCCCGGGGTCTGGAAACAGACCTTCCTGCAGCAAAGAAGCCCTTGTACCGGCCGTCACAATCCCGGATATGATTGATCAACCAGGCACGCAGTACCTGCAGGGTTTCCAGAACTACCGCATTGCTTCCCTGTTCGAAACGAGCCTTCAGATCCAGCACCGAGGCAACCAGCTTGCGATGAATCTGTGTGTGCAGTTCACACTCAGGGTACCCATACTCCTGGAAGCTTTGCTCCTCGCAGGTAAAGTGGTAGTCCGTATACTGCAGCAGTCTGTCCAGGATCTCTCCCACCTTCTGCCTTCCTTGTCCCTCTACCACCGCCGTATGCATATCGTTCAGGATGCGGATAAGCTCCTGATGCTGCTCATCAAACAACGGAACATGGGTAGCCAGGTCATTATTCCAGCGAAAAAAGCGGGTATCGACATCTGTCTTTTCTGCTATCGCCAGGCGGGTGAATTCAGCATGCATCACCGACAGTCCCTGTTCAATGCTTAACGACCAGCCGGCGGAGACCTCGACGATCTGCTGAAGACGGGCGGCATTCTCGATAAGCATCTGTACCTTGGTATTATTGGCATCACTCCTGGCATGCAGATCCGAAACCTTGCTGCCGGTTCGCTCCGTCGCCTCATGGATTACCTGCTGCTGCTCCTCAATCATCTCCACGGTCTGCTGCAGCCGCTGGGCTGAGTCGAGAATGTGCGAGCTTCCCAGCTGCTGCTCCTTCAGCGCCGTCATGGTATGGTGCTGATGCTCATACACTGTATCGATATGCTGTTCGACATTACTGAACACCTGATTCATCTGCGAGAATTCAGTCGCCATTTGAATAATAGCGGCATCAAGCTCGGTCAGCTCCTGCTGTGACTGTGCGGCGCCGGCCGAAGCCTCGGCCGCCAGGCTGCGTATCTCACCCGCTACTACCGCAAAACCGGCTCCATGCTGTCCGACCTTGGCCGCCTCAATGGCTGCATTTATAGCCAGCAAATGGGTCTGAGCCGCAATATTGTCAATAAGCCTGTTGGCTTGTTCAAGGGATTTTGATTGCCGCGAGGCCCGCTGGACGGCCGTATTCAGGGTACCCAGTGTTGAGCGGCCGCTCGCTGCTGCGCCGCGGAGTTCCTGCATTTTCTGCTGTATCTTTTCTGCGTTGTCGGTAATGGACTGTATGGTCTGGAACATTTCTTCGATTGCAGAGGTAGTGTCGGACACCACCTCGTGCTGATTCCGCAGCTGTTCGGTTAACACCTTGCTGCCGGACATAATCTGCTGTAAAGCCCCGGCACTCTCCGAGGCTGCGGCAAGCTGAATATCAGTGTCGGCTGCGATTTCACGCACAGCTTCACCAACCCGCTCAAAGCCCTGGGTAGTCTGAAACAGCGCTTCGCGCTGCTTGCTTCCCTGCTGCTCCAGGTAAGCTGCTATGGCCGCAGATTCCGCCAGCTGTGCTGAGGGTATATGCGAATCACTGCGAATCTCTGCACAGGCAGCCGGGGCCGCCCGAGCTGCGGTGTGACGGTAAAGCATCGCCCAGACGGTGAAAAGGACAAGCAATACCGGCACCGCAAAACCCCATCCGAAAAAAACCGTAGCGCAGACAGGCAGAATACCGGTTGCCGCACATACACCGGCATGCAGAACTGAGTTCCATAGCTTCATACTATTCCTTTTTATTGGATAAACCGGTAATTACCCGGCTGCCTTGACTGCCGCCAGAACCGCCTCGCCAAGCTCACGTCCACGGGTTCGTATGAGTTCCAAATCTTCCTCGGACGGTGCCCCTTTGAATTCTACCGGCTCAATGAACTGCCAATTCATCTTCAACCGGTCATTAATTTCATCCAGCTCTTTCTGTGCGCCGCCGGACCATCCGTAGGAACCGAAGCGAAATGCAAGACGATTCAAGGCCTTTTTCTTGCCTATCTCATCCAGTACCGCCACCATCGGCGGAAACATTTTATACTCGTAGGTGGGCATGCCCAGAACCACACCAGTTGACTGCCACACATCCTTGAGAATGTAGGAAACATTGGTTTCAGGTACCTGATGCACATGCACCGTTACCCCGGCGCTTTCCAGCCCTTCTACGACCGGTTTTACACCCTGCGCGCTCATCCCGTACATGGTCCCCCAGATTACGGTAACAACAGGCTTTGCCGGCCCCTTGGAGTAGCTTACATAGCGCAGATAATCGTTCACGATCTTGCCTGGATCCTTGCGCCAGACTATTCCATGTCCCGGAGCGATGATCTTGATATCCAGTGGACCAAGCTTCTCGATCGCTTTCCTGGTCGGCAAACTGAAGGCCCCGACAATGTTTGCATAATATCGCAGGGCTTCATCCTCGAAAAAATCAATCTGGCTCTGACCCAACTGATCATCATACGGTGCGGAGTCGGCCACCGCACCGAAGGAACCGAATGCATCGCACGGGAACAGGGTTTTACTCTTCACGTCATAGGTGGCAATGGTTTCCGGCCAGTGTACGTTGGGAATTTCGTAGAACTGAAGCACACGACCCTGTCCCAGGTCAATTTCATCCCCGGAGACTACCGTCTGGATATTCTCGGTGATTCCATAGAAAGCCTCGGCAACATCAGCGCCCTTTTTGCTGGTTACAATGGTAAAATCCTTGCGAATCTTTTTAAAGGCATTCAGCCAGCCGGTGTGGTCCGGTTCAAGGTGGTTCAGAATGACATAATCAATGTCCTCGACCTTTACATCCATTTGATCAAGCTGCGCGAACAGGGTTTCGGGTACCCCGTCCCATTCGCACACCCCGTCTATAATCGCTACCTTGTCACCCTTCACAATGTACGAGTTCATCGCCACGCCATGGGGAATCGGCCACATACCCTCGAACAGGATATCATGCACATTGGCCGAAAGACGAAATACTCCATCCACTACCTCAGTTACGGTGTTTTCCGACATATGTAAACCTCACTTTCGTATGCAGTATAGTATACTGTAATTGCATAGTAAAATAATATGGGATATTTCAATCGCACACAACCTCAATGTAATCAGGCTGTGAAAGGTCTAGCAAGCGCCTGATCAAACACAGCAGCAAAAGCATGAAGATCCCTGGCGCTGAAGCTGCCGTTACGGCCGGGATCAATTCCGCTGCTGCGCAGGTCATACGCGAAGTTCCGTACCGATACACGCTCACGGGCAGTGTCCTCATCAAACCAGATACCCCGATCATTAATAACCCGGATTCCCCGCCGGGCCAAATCATATGCAAGCGGAATATCACGGGTTATTACCAAATCACATGGCTCAACATGCTCTGAAATATACCGGTCGGCAACCCCCTCACCTTCTGCAACCTGAACCATGCAAATGCCCGGATTCTGCGGGTGAGGGATCATGCGATTAGCCACTACCACAACCTCTACATCACCCTTGATTCCCCGCCGGTAAACGGTTTCACGTACCCTGGCGGGCAGGGAGTCGGCGTCGAGATATACGGTTTGTACATGTACAACCTGACTCATTCGATCATTCCCACCGATGCGAGATATCCCCTGCCGCTGCCCTGAATACCAAACTCAGCGGTGTGATGGGGAATTATCAGGGAGTTTCCGCCGGTCAGATCATACCACTCTCCATTGGAACCGGTTATACGCAGCAGCGCTCCCTCACCGGCAAGCAGGATTCGCGGGCCGATGGCTGCGGCAGGCGAATTCCGGTTAAAATGCAGAACCTTGTTGCCCGGGTGTATCCGGATCAACGAAAACTCTTCAAATGCACGGGGATACTCCTCGACTCCGGGAAGGATCTCTACCGGTGACGCCGGATTGGGATCCATTCCCTCACACCGACAGGTTTCCACGAGTGCCGGTACATCGATATGTTTAACCGTCAGGCCGGCCCGGATAACATTATCCGAGTTCGCCATAATCTCTATGCCCAGACCATGAAGATATGCATGGGGTATACCGGCCCGCAATGCCAGTGACTCTCCAGGCTGCAATCGGATTAAATTCAGATAGAGGGGCGCCAGTGCACCGGGGTCCCCGGGAAACTGTGCATACAGTTTCTCAATCCAGTCGGCCGCATCCGGATCCAGTTCCCTCAACTCCTTCCTTGCAGCCCTTCGTCCGGCCTCAAGCAGGGTTTGGGCGGCAGCAGGCTGTTCCATCGTTACAGCCATAAGAGATCGAAAGAATCGGTCGTGTCCCTGGGTATCTGCTTCGGCCTTTTCTATGGTCGACCACAGCTCCAGCAGGGCTTTATTCCCTTCCACAGATTTCCCGATATAGTGATGAAGCGGCCGGAAAAGCCGTTGAATGCTCTGCAGCGAACGGAACCCGCACATCGCCCAGAACTCCGACTGTGCAACCATCATCTCAGGCTTGTGATTTGCATCCCGGTAGGTGCGATGTGGTGCATTCAAGGGTACGCCATTACGCTCCTCGATCGCGAACCCGCGTTCTGCCTGGATCCGGGATGGATGAACCTGAATGCTCAAGGCCTTATCGGCAGCCAGCAGCTTGAGAAGATACGGAAATTGAATCCCGTAACGCGCCTGCACCTGAGGGCCCAGCCAGTAGTCCGGATCCTGTTGCATCTCCCTGAAAAGCGACTGTTTCCTGCCGTGTATCACCACCAGGGAACTGTCACTCGGATGCGCCCCCATCCACACCTCCGCCTCAGGCTGTTGCGTCGGGTGAGAGCGATGCTGAAAGCGGGCAATTTTATCCAGGGATCCCCATGCATACTGCTTGACCGGATTCACCAGATGATAAAAAGATGTCTCCATACCGATACCATAGACTGCCGAGTAATTCCGGTCAACAGACTGTACATCAAAGGCTCAGTTTGACCATAGCCCACGACAAGGGCTCCAGGGTTGCAGCATTCGACAAAAGCAGCAAACCTTCGGGTCTGGATACCCCATTCGGTTCAACACGGTATGCATCTGCCAGAACAGTGCGGTGCATATCCGGTAAAATCCATGAGCACAGATCCGCGGTAAACTCCACCGTTGCCGGGACTCCCCCGGCATTCGCCAGCAGAAGATATACCCCGGATTCATCACGCAGGGCATAACCCAGGGCATGGGCCGAATCCCCCGGGAGAAAAAGCGATCGTGTATTCAGCTGTTCACAATCGCCGATGGCAAACACCGGCAGACTTCGACGCAGCGCAATCAGGGCTTTGGTATACCGCAGGAGTTCAGAGCAGAATTCATCCAGGTTCCATACAAACTCGTTGACCCTGTCATCTGAATTGTAGCTGTCGCGGACATAGTTCCCGATACACTTTTCCTGATGGCACGGTACATGTTTACTCCGACCCCGCTCCTGGCCGGCATGCAGAAATACAATCCCCTGCGAGGTTAACAGCAGAAAGTTAGCCATGAGTATGCGGCGACGCAGTGAATCGCGCTCTGCGGGTATGTGAGGATCAAGTGAGGCATTATGAGCTATCGAGTCCCGAAGAGTCAGTCCGTCGTGGGCGGCAATATAGTTCACGCTGTTTCGCGGCGAGATTGCTCGGAAGTTCTGTCGCGGATCCCCCATCAGGTTATGATACAGAAGTTTGGTATCTATCGGGAGATTGGTGACAAAGCCATTGCCTTCCTCTGCAAGCCCGCCTGCTTTTATGAGGTCGCGGAACTCATCATTAAAAACAGCAACCTCATCAGTATCGCCCATAAAATCCTGGTCCATTGCCCGGGTGGACTCCGGTCCGTTATACATGCGCCAGCCCTCTCCGTAGAACAGCAGGTCATTGCGCCGGACCGCCCGCTGTACATGTTCCTTCGCACACAATATCGTCTCTGAATCAATCAGACCCATAAGATCGAACCGGAAGCCGTCGACCCCGAAGGTTTCTGCCAGGTAGACTAATGAATCGGTAATCAGGCGGCGAGTCATCTTTCTGCAGGTTGCCAGATCATTGCCGCAGCCGCTGTTATTTGTCAGCTTGCCATCCAGTCCACGCCGGAAATAGTACCCTGGAAGGATATCCTCCAGAAACCTGGCATCCCCCATGTGATTATAGACCACATCCAGAATAACCCCGATACCGGCTGCATGGAGAGCGTCAACCAGAGCACGAAGCTCACGTATTCCGGCTGCGGGGTTCAATGGGTCCTGGGTAAGCCAGCCGTTGATGGCAAAGTAATTCTGCGGATCATATCCCCAGTTATAGTTATTCCCGTGGGTCCTGCCGGAATGCTCATAGTCCTGCATCAGCTCATCGATAAAGGCTGTTTTCAGTACCGGCAGCAGCTGGACATGGGTAATCCCGAGCTCCTGAAGGTAGGGGATGCGCTCGCGGAAGGCGGCCAGGGTTCCCGGTTTGGCTGCAGTCCCGGCACCGATAGTGAAATCACGCACGTGTATCTCGTAAATGATTGCCTGGGCATGATCAATGCTTCTCTCGAGCGTCCGTACCGGTTGTGCAGCCTTCACTGCAGCATGGTCGATAACAATTCCCCGACCGGAAGAATGCAAAACCCGGTCGGGCTTCACACGTGTCGGCTCCATTGCTTTTGCATAGGGATCCAGGCATTCATGCGCATGCCCGTGACGTGTCACCAGAAAGGTATAGGCCTTGCCCAGACAGTCTTTTACCGGGGTATTGGTCTGCCACACCCCGGAACCGGAGATATACATCAAGGGCTGCGATGACTCGATCTGTGTATTGCCGGGCGAAAAAAACTGCAGGGTTACCCGATCTGCATCCGGAGCCCATATGCGAAAGTCTGCGGAGTCTGTGCTGCTGGAATAACTGCACCCGAGCTTAAGATCCTCAGCGGGGATGGGATACGGCTCATATAATTCATCGAAGCTAAACATGTATCGCTATTGAATCATAGAACCGTTTTATTCTCAACCGAAACCCGAAACTTGAAACAAATTCAATGACAGGATACTATGCGCTTATGAGTACACTACATATATCCCCGTTACAAAAAGCCCGATACGAGTACCAGCCGAAACTGCCGACAGCCCTTCAGGGTGACCCCGGCGCAATCGGCATTGAGTTCGGAGATGCCACCGAATCCATTGCGGATCAGCAAAAGCTGAAAGAGCTGTTTGCCAAAACATACGGTAAACCGATTGCGACCTTTATAAAAGGCTCCAATGACATCAGCGGCAAGAAGCTTCGCGTAGGTGTTATCCTGTCGGGCGGACAGGCTCCCGGCGGCCACAATGTTATCGCCGGAATCTATGACGGTCTGAAAAAGGGTAATCCGGATTCGGTTCTTATTGGTTTCAAAGGCGGACCATCCGGGTTACTGGAAAACGACTATGTTGAAATCACCGACTCCTTTATGGATGAGTACCGTAATACCGGCGGATTCGACATGATCGGCAGCGGCCGCACAAAGATTTCTACCGATGAGCAGTTTGCAACTTCTCTGCAGGTTGCCAAAGAGCAGAAACTCAATGCCGTGGTGATTATCGGTGGTGATGATTCCAATACAAATGCCGCCCTGCTGGCTGAATACTTCATCCAGGAAGGAACCGATATCCAGGTAATCGGGGTTCCGAAGACCATCGACGGCGACCTCAAGAACGAGTACATCGAGACATCGTTCGGATTTGATACCGCAGTAAAAACCTATTCGGAACTCATCGGAAACATTGCACGCGATGCCAACAGTGCCAAGAAATACTGGCACTTCATCAAGCTCATGGGGCGCTCTGCAAGCCATATTGCGCTTGAATGCGCACTGCAGACCAGACCCAACGTCTGTCTGATTTCGGAAGAGGTGGCAGAGAAAAAACAGACTCTTGAAGAGATTGTTGGTTCAATTGCACAGACGGTCGCCACTCGCAGCAGTAATGGTGAGGACTTTGGTCTCATATTGATTCCCGAAGGGCTCATTGAGTTTATCCCGGAAATGAATGAGCTCATTGCTCAGCTGAATGATCTTCTGGCGCATGAAGCAGCAGAATACGAGAAACTCGGCAGCTTCGAAGACCAGATCAACTGGGTAACCAGCAAACTGCGCAAGGAGTCCGCAGCAGTTTTTGCCGGGCTGCCGGTCGATATTCAGAAACAGCTGCTGATGGATCGTGATCCTCACGGAAATGTACAGGTATCACGCATTGAGACCGAAAAGCTGCTGATCGGCATGGTGGAAAAACATTTGTCCGGGATGAAGAAAGAAGGACAATACTCGGGCAAGTTCTCTGCACAAAATCATTTCTTTGGATACGAGGGACGATGTGCCTTTCCATCCAATTTTGACGCAGATTACTGCTACAGCCTCGGCTATGCTGCATTCCTGCTGATCGCCCAGGGACTGACCGGGTATCTCAGTTCGGTTCGCAACCTGGAACAGCCGGCAGACAAGTGGAGTGCCGGAGGCATCCCGCTCACCATGATGATGAACATGGAACAGCGCCACGGTTCCTCCAAACCAGTCATTCGCAAGGCACTGGTTGAACTGGATGGAAAACCCTTCAAGGAGTTCGTCAAGCATCGGGAAATCTGGGCCACTCAAACCAGCTATGTCTTTCCCGGAGCTATACAATACTACGGGCCGACTGAGGTTTGCGACCAGCCGACGATCACCCTTTCTCTCGAAAGATCATAAGAAAAGCCTGCACTCTCCCGACATCACGCCCTACGGCCGGTGTCGGGAGCTCTTTTTTCCATTTCCCTGTTGATATCTGGAGGCCTATGCGGCGCCCGTATTCTCCGTTAACCAAAGAAGAAGCTCGAAGAATCACTGCTGAATACTCCTTTGGCACGACAGTATTTCCCTGCCGGTTAGCCGAAC
>CAZANF010000105.1:0-9583 GCA_964486425.1 uncultured Spirochaeta sp.
GCATTTTGAGAAACAGAAAAGCAGAATTTCAGGTGTCGTTTTGCTACTACTCAAGCTGATTTGGGGTGTCGTTGTCCTGCTGCAGGTCTCAAACCACTGATGTAGAAAACTGAAACGAATCAGCTGGGCCGACATCAGCGGATTCAGATCGATCGGACCGGGTGCCTTCAAGAATAATGGATCGAACGATCTCACGAATAAACGGGTCGATAATGGAGTAAATCCTTCGGTTGCCTTTAATCTCTGAGGAAACAATGTCGCTTTCCTTTAACACAGCCAGGTGCTGCGAGACTACAGGTTGAGGCTGACCGACACATTCCCATAACTGGGAAACACACGGTTCACTGGAATGATATATTGCACAAAGCAATCGTAAACGCAAAGGATGTCCGCAAACCTTGAGACGACGAGATTTTTCAGCAAGATACTCTGGTGTGCACGGCTGCATAACGCCCATAGACTTCTCCTCGTATATTTTCGTATATATATATAATATAATATTACAGAAAAAATTGCAAGACGGGAATGAATTGCCGATACTGTAGTATGAAATCAGGTTCTTGACGAATCGCCTTAGGCATGAGAAAGTGTATATAATTAGCAGGAGTTCTAGTGGCGAGCAAACAGATTCAGCATCGCGGTGCAAAAAAACAACGTTTTGGAGAATTTACTCTCATTTTTATGTCAGATGATCAGACTGAGCCGATGCAGGTACGTATCCATGTGGCTCCGCTGATATTTGTTGCAGCACTTTTCTGTCTGTTAACCGTTGGCACCGCACTAATGGCCGCTAATCGGCTGAATGCATCACAAGAACCCATGTATACACAAAACGCCGAAGCAAGTCTGGAACTCGTTTCGGCTGAGATTGCCTCACTTATCCGCTCCACAGCGCATCTGAACAGGACGGTAAACGAAACCATTGCCCAGTATGGAGCGCCGGTACAGACACCCGGCGCCATGCGCGGTTCAATGCAGGATGTTATACTGTCCGACAATCCAGAGGATCTGCCGATGATCGCCGAGCAGATAGAACAGGCTCGAAGCTCACTTCTAAACGTAGAACGGCTTTTCTCTCTCAATGAGGAGCTGCTGCAGTACATACCGAATTCCTGGCCCCTGCCAAACCATCGCGGAATCGTAACTATGGAGTATGGGCCAAACATACATCCCTTTACACGTCAGGTATATCTGCATAAGGGATTTGATGTGGCCGAACCAAGACCGGGAGCGCCTATACTGGCTATTGCCGATGGCGTTGTAGAGAAAGCGGACAACACCATCGACTACGGAATGCATGTCTGGATTCGGCACAGATTCGGCTTTCGAACCCTGTACGCCCACTTGAATTCTGTTCGTGTCAGCGAAGGGGACCGCCTCTCACAGGGTGATATGATAGGAACCCTGGGCTCCTCCGGGCTTTCAACCGGTCCTCACCTTCATTTGGAGCTGTGGATGGAAAATCAGCTGCTCGATCCCGCTCCGTTCCTGGCTATCAGTAACGAGTTTTCACGACGCGTCCGCCGTAACCTGTAAATTCTCATCCAATCAACAGGGATTTACCCCCAGGCTCTGCTCATCCTGGTATACAGAAAATTTCGCTGAAGGTATATTATCGCACCGGAATATGTATACACCGGAATATGCACCAGGATAGAGAAAATCCGTTTTTTTGGGTGCGTTAATGCATACATTCATGAAAGCTAAACATCTTCGCGTGGAAACTCAATAACCACGGCGAAGGCGGATTCCTCCGCTACAATCCGGACACTTCCACCCATCTGTGCAGCCAGACCCTCGGCAATCGAATCCGGGTAAGAAAAATCCAGCTCCCGGGAGGTTCCCTCAATCAACACAAGAGCAAGATGCACCTGAATAGTATCGGCAAGCACATGGGCGGAGGCCGAGATTTTACTGCAAAGTGAGCTGTGCGTTATGAGGGTATCAAACAGTAACCGGCTCAGAAGCAGCCCGAAAGGTACAGCGATATCCATGGAAATCACTACATCCGGAACCGCCATATGAATCGAAATATGGTTAAGCTCCTGCATTGAAGTAATGGTTCCGACAACCTCCTCAATGTATTCCGATAGAACAATGCTGTCGAATGTATCTCCCTGATATGCAAGGTGATACGCTGCAGCAATTCCCTTAAGCCACGCCTCGCTATACCTGATAAATCGATCAACTTCGTGTCCGTTGCTATCGGAGGATTGCAAATTGAGCATCGAGATAACCAGCTGAAGATTATTGCGTACGCGATGATGAATTTCATGCAGCAGGAGGGAATGCTGATGCAATGCAGCCTGAAGGTTGTCTCGTATCAGACGCAGATCACTAATATCCGCAACAACAATTACCATACCATCATACTCCTTTTCCCGGTTGAATAACGGTACGGTTGAAACAAGCAGCGAATTATCACCATACTGTATCTCTCGCTGGCTGGCCTTCCCACGGAGTGCCTGCCGATACATGAGCTGTGCACTGCGAATATAGATCTTCGGCACCCAGCGATGGGCCGGCATACCGACTGCAGCGGTTATGTCCCAGCCCAGGACTTCTTCAAACCAATGATTCAGCAGCTGTGTACGCCCCTGGGCATCCAGCATCCACATGCCTTGGCCGGCTGATTCAAACGCGCGACGGTAGCGAAGCTCCGTACGGCGAAAATCATCCTCCAGCTTACGCCGCAAGCGATAGTCGGCGTGAATAAGATGCCAAATAAGAAAGGCACTCAGGGTAACAAAAAACCAGCCTTTGTATGTCTGCAGTCGGGTTACCAGTGCTGGTTCCTGTACAAAAAACAGCAGCACCTGGTCGGAAACCAGTATCCAGAGAGCCGTCACTGCCAGATATATTGCCGCTATACGGGACGCGGGGGATTTTGACCATATTGTTCCGATAGATGATAAGACCATATAATGATATAGTGTACAGCAGAGGACATGCCTAATTCCAGTTTCGAAGGGAATCCACAGCAGGCATGCAGCGGATGCGTCGCACTATTCCTGGTAATCACATACCAGATGGGTCTCTCCGCATTCCTTGCATTGCTCGAGCTGATGATGCTTGAGGAAGCCTTGCAGGTGCATCATCTGATGCGATGTGAGTGTGCCGGTACCGTGACAAACCGGGCACTCGTGCCCCAGGTACTGCTGTACCGCTTGCCGGATGAATTCAGAGCGATTCGGTACGGCACGCAGCTGTTCAGCGAGGGCGGGATCTACTTTGAAGGTGATAATCTCTTCCTTACGGGTATCCATGCTTAAAGCATAGCTGTGCTGAAACAGCTAAGTCAAGCGGGATCATATGTCTCATGCATGGTACACGAGTGTGTAATCGGTCCGCTGTGCTGAAGCATACTGCCAACCGAGCAGTATTTTTCCACTGCAAGATCAACCGCTCTATTAACCTTGCTTTCCGGTATCCTGCCGAATACATCAAAATGTATATGAAACCCGGTAAACGGCGAAGGAACAGCGTCCTTGTTCCGATCCCCTTCAACCCAGAAAGTCACTTTCTCGGGTGAAATACGCTGTTTTTTCAGAATGTGAATCACATCAATAGCAGCACAACTTCCCAATGATACCAGTGCCAGCTCCATAGGCCGCATACCTGATCCGACACCACCGACCGCGGGCGAACCGTCTATATGCACTTCGTTACCATCTGCGTTCCGGGCGACAAAATGGACCGCATCATTCACCTGTTCTATCTCTACCCTCATACCTAATACTCCCTGCTGCCGTAATCATCTATCATCCGGTACGGGTAAAGCTCCTGCAGCCGGCTGACATCATTGAGCTTTGCCAGTTCTGCAGCCTTCAGCTGCAAGTCGACTGAAGCCAGATTATCCTCCATCTGGTCCGGGGTCCGCGCACCGATTATAACCGAATCAACCTGGGCCTGGGCCAGAAGCCATGCCAGAGCAACCTGCGGGGTGCTTGCCCGATACGAGGAGGCTAATTTATTCACTTCCGTTAGAATTCGCCAGTTTCGTTCGGTAGCGCGCCGGGACCAGGATTCCTCCTGTTCATCTGTCGCAGATGCAAGCCTTCCTTTCGACGGCTTGGATTGTGAAGAATATTTTCCGGATAAAAAACCGCCCCCGAGCGGCCCCCAGGGAACAATACCCAGCCCTTCCTCTGCGCAGAAGCTGGGAAGCTCATACTCGATATCACGTACCACCAGGCTATATTGATACTGTGCCGCAATGCATGGAATACCGACAGACCTCACCAGCGCCTGGATCTTCATAGCCTGCCAGGCCCGGAAATTGCTCAGCCCGAAATACCGGACCTTACCCTGGCGAACCAGGTCGTCCATCGTTCGAACTGTTTCCTCAAGCGGGGTTACCGGATCCCACATATGCAGATAATAGACATCAAGAAAGTCGGTACGCAATCGGCGCAGGCTTGAGTGCACAGCTTCTACAATATGTTTGCGTGATAATCCCTGGGCATTCGGATCTGTGCCGGTAGGGAACCTCCCCTTGGTCGCAAGCACAATTTTATCACGAGGAAACTGCTGTATTGCCGCACCGACAATCTCCTCCGAACGTCCGTTTGAATAGACATCTGCGGTATCAATAAAATTCCCGCCGGACTGGACGAAGCTCTGAATCATCGCTGTAGCTGTACCCGAATCGGTTCCCCGACCGCCGGCCTCACCAAACACCATTGTTCCCAGACAGACCCGGGATACAATCAGACCACTGTTACCTAATCGCGAATACTGCATGTATACAGTCTAACGTACTGCAGCCCTTCTCACAACAACATCATGCAGTGCAATTCCGGCAATACCACGGTAAGTAGTTACTCCCGTCCTGCAGTCGCTATCGGTACCGGATCACCACCATATTCCCGGAAGGTACACGCAGACTGTCACCGCTGATATGCGACGAGGCGGCATGCGGAATCTGTTCCGTCCCTTCATCATCCTGCATTATACAGCAGCTGTCGGCAGTCGAAACCACAATTTCCGCCTCCAGTCCATGCTCTGCTCCATACCCCAGTTTGCAATCTATGTCATCGTTAGAGGCATTCATAAAAATCTCGAAGGTATCATCCGGTTCGGGTTCTCCACGGACGGTCAGGAAGCGTTCTCCTGCCTCGCCGCTGATTCGGCAACGCAGGAACCGGTCTTCCTTCTGATGCCAATCCGAATCGGTCATCTCCTCCTCCTCGGGACGAAGCCAGGTGACATCCCGGATATCTGTGCCGGGTATGACTCGGCCTTTAAAGAATCGTGACCTTCGAAGTACAATATGCTGCTTCCGCAGAACAATCAGATGCTTTACAAACTCACGCAGCATCTCCTGTTCGGAGTCCAGCTCCTCCCACGGAAACCAGCTGATCTCATTATCCTGGCAATATGCATTGTTGTTTCCATGCTGAGTACGGGCTATCTCGTCCCCTGCAGTTATCATGGGGACGCCTTGAGAAAGCAGCAGGGTAGTAAAAAAATTCCGTATCTGAGTATAGCGTACGGATCTGATTTGCGGATCATCCGTCTCGCCCTCTCTTCCATAGTTGCTGCTGTAATTACTGTCATGACCGTCCCGGCCTCCCTCCTGATTTGCTTCATTATGCTTATCGTTATAGCTCACGGCGTCATACATGGTGAAACCATCATGCGCAGTGATGAAGTTAATACTGGCCCAGGGTCGACGACCGCGTTTATCGAAGATATCCGAGGAACCAGCTATGCGGGAAGCAACCTGAGGTACCTGTCCGGCATCTCCTCGCCAGAAACGCCGTACAGTATCACGGTATGTATCATTCCATTCCGCCCATCCCGGAGGAAAATTCCCAAGTTGATACCCGCCGGTTCCGGTATCCCAGGGTTCCGCAATCAGCTTTATATCAGAAAGAATAGGATCCTGAGCTATTGCATCCAGAAAACCTGAATTTGGATCAAACCTGCCCTCTTCACGGCTCAGGGTTGTCGCCAGATCGAACCGGAATCCATCTACCTTCATCTCCAGAACCCAATAGCGCAGAGAATCCGTTACCATTCTCAGCACCATGGAATGTCGCAATTCAAGCGCATTGCCGGTCCCGGTAAAGTCATTATAGTAGCGCTGGTTATCCTGCATCAGATAATAATAGGATTTGTTATCTATACCGCGGAAACACATTGTGGGCCCCATATGGTTCCCTTCTGCAGTGTGATTAAACACGACATCCAGAATCACCTCAATTCCGGCATCATGCATTACCTGAACGAAGGTTTTGAACTCGGCAATATTTCCACGGCTCAGGTATTCATTCTGAACGGAGAAGAAGCCTATGCTGTTATACCCCCAGTAATTGGTGAGCCCTTTTTCAATCAAGGTACGATCCTTCACAAAGGTGTGGACCGGCAGAAGCTCAATGCCGGTAATACCGAGATCCTCCAGGTACTGAACAGCAGCCGGGTGACTCAACCCGGCAAATGTACCCCGAAGCTCGGCTGGAATACCCGGATTGAGTTTGGTAAAGCCACGAGGATGTAATTCATACAGAATCGACTGATCCCATGAGGTGCCCTCAAAATGGTCATCCCGCCAGGTAAATGCGGGATCAATAACCTGGCACTTGGGCATATAGCGGGCATTGTTGCGGGTATCGAAGGACAAATCACCGTTGCGGTGCCCGACTACGTAGCCGAAATTCGCATCGTGCCATTTCAGCTGACCGGAATACGCCTTCGCATACGGATCAAGCAGCAGCTTGTGATGATTATAGCGATGGCCGTTTTGCGGATCATACGGGCCATATACCCGATAGCCGTACAACTGGCCTGCCCGGACATCCGGGAGATAACAATGCCATATTTCATGGGTAAATTCGGGCAAAGGTATTCTGGCAGTTTCACGTTTCCCGTCATCGGAAAAAAGGCAGAGCTCAACACGCTCCGCATGAGCGGAAAAAAGTGCAAAATTGGTACCGGATCCATCCCATGTCGCACCCAGAGGATACGGTGTACCCGGCCAAACCCGTATCGCAGAATTTGTGTTCATACAGCCAATGATACTACATTCTTAAGCTGAAACCAAGGACGCCAGTTGCGCTATAGCCCATTGCACTGCGGTTTCGGTTCGCAGGATTCTATTTCCAAGCGATACAGGTAGAAATCCGGAATGTACCATCTGCTGAACCTCTGTATCACTCCATCCGCGCTCCGACCCCACCGCAACGGTCACCTGCACACTCCGGCGAATCGCACCGGCAAGCTCACACAGTTCACGAGCATCAGAATGTCCCGGGTGCAGCAGAATCCTGCAGGAACTGTCCTTCACGTCTTCCTCCTGCAGCCGCCGCTCCAGGCTCCAGAAGCGACGCAGCTCCGGTATACGGCTTCCGCCGGCCTGTTCCGCCCCCAGCACCAGCAGCTCCTGCAGTGCGTCTTCATCCTTCCAGATATTGCTTTCCATATACGAGCGCTCGCATAATTCACCCCGTATGATATGAATTCTTGCGAAACCCGAGGTCACCGCATCCTTGAGAATCCGGCGCAGCACAATCGGACGGGGATGACCAAGCAGCAGCGTAACCGGCAGCAGTTTATCCGGGGGTAGATTGAGTTCCTCAATATGCAAAACGGTTTGAAATGCATCGACGGACTCCACTACAGCCGTTCCGCGCGGTCCGTTCACTATACCGACAAGGACTTTGTCACCGACATTCGCTCGCAAAATGCGCTGGATATGCTGGGCGCGGCGATCAGACTCTGCCAGATACAGACGGTCATTGAGTATCTCATTGGGAAAAAACAGTGCTCGATTCACAACTACTTGGCCTCGATTATAAAGATTAAAAGGGTTACAAATCAGAGAGGTACTTTGCAACCTTTTCAACAGATATACGATCGACACCAAGGAGTCGCTGGATCAAATACCCGTCTATGGACGACATAACAATACTGGCCAGAACCTCGTTGTCCTCGTGCTCCGGGCGAACCCTGTCCAGTCCTGATTTGATCATGCCGATCCAGCGCGGATATTCCTGCCGGAACCGGTTCCGCAAAGGAGGATGATGGGCTAAGGCCTCTTGAATAAGATACAGGTGAATTATGCCCTTGGTAGTCGATTTCAGAATGATCTCATATGTCATACGCAGGACACGCTCGGGGGTTACATCCTTGCCGCTGCGCTCAAGCCAGTCAAAGAGTTTGCTGGTCAGGGTATTCAGATGCCGCTCGCTGATATCGAAAATTAGGTCGCCCTTGTTGGGATAGTAGTAATACAGGGTACCCTTGCTGATTCCGGCCTCTCTGGCGATATCGGCAAGACTGGTATCGGCCACACCCTTGGAGACAATTAATCTGGATGCGGCCGCAATAATTTTTTCACGGTTTCTTTCAGAACTGGCCCGCTGCTTTGCCATATACACCCCTTATTTCGGTCGTCGACCGACATAACACTACCCTCAAGACTGTGCATCTGTCAATAAAAAAACACATACAGCAGTCCTGAAGGTGGTGCCGGTGAAAACGGTACCGGCCAGCGGAGCGAAATCAGACCAGGGAAAGTCCTGCATCGATGTCGGCGATTATATCATCGATATGCTCGATTCCAATGGACAAACGGACCATTTCCGGGGGGATCCCGCCGGCCCGCTGCTGATCCTCATTCAACTGGGAATGCGTGGTGCTTGCAGGATGTATCGCCAGGCTCTTGGCATCGCCGACATTGGCAACATGACTGAACAGCTGCAGGCTGTTGATAAACTTCGCGCCGGCTGTAGCGCCTCCTTTAATACCAAACACTACCATTCCGCCGAACCCGTTGGTAAAATACCTTTTTGCATTTTCATGACTGGGATCATCAGGCAGCCCCGGATAACGCACCCACTCGACCTTCGGATGCTGCTGCAAATACTGCGCAGCTGCCAGAGCATTGCTGCTGTGTCGTTCCATTCGCAGCGAAAGTGTCTCAATACCCTGCAGGAATATCCATGCGTTGTCAGCACTGATCGCTGCACCGAGATTACGCAGCGGAATAACCCGCATACGAAGGATATACGCCAGCGGTGAAAGCTCTCCCAGATCATGTGCGAACTTCAGGTTATGGTAGCTGGCTTCAGGTTCATTCAGGGTCGGGAAGCGATCGTTCTTCCAGTCGAATTTTCCGGAATCAACGACGATTCCTCCCACCGCGGTACCATGCCCCCCGATCCATTTCGTCAGGGAGTTCACCACAATGTCTGCACCATGCTCTATCGCACGAAACAGCGCCGGTGTAGTAAATGTCGCATCTACGATAAGCGGCAGTCCATGCGAGTGCGCTACCTCGGCAATAGCCTCGAAATCCGGTACATTAAGTGATGGATTGCCGATTGATTCAATAAACACGGCTTTCGTTTTGTCATTTATCTGCGCGGCTATTGCCTGCGGGTCCATGGGATCCGCAAAACGCACGGTAACGCCATAGTCCGGCAGGATATTATTGAACATGGTAAAAGTCCCGCCGTACAGATTGTTCCCCGACACAATCTCGCTGCCCGCAGTAGCGATATTGATAATGGAATAGAAGATACCGCTCGTTCCCGAGGCTAACGCGAGTGAAGCTGCTCCGCCCTCAAGCGCTGTCATT
>CAZANF010000106.1:0-4989 GCA_964486425.1 uncultured Spirochaeta sp.
GATTCGGTTGGGGAACTCCAGCCCGCGGATTTTCAGCGGACTGGAAAGGTTTGGATATTGGTTCTGCATACCGGCAGTATAGCAAATGTCTCTTGTGCACGCTACCGGATGAGGCATGTAAAAAAATTACGAAGGAGTGACGATTTCTTCCCACAGAAAGGTCACTGAACCGTCCGACTGCAGTCGGTAAAACCGGTAATAGCTGTTATACTCTAAATCATCATATTCCAGGATGATAATCTGTTCATCCCAGCCGGCTATTCCACGGGCAAAGTGGACAGCCCCAATATCCGAATACTCAACAGGAAGAAAGTCCTCACGCAGCGTCACAAGATTCCCGTTATCCGCAATCGCATACACCCCGAAACTGTCAATGGTCTCAACTGTTATGGTTGCAGCGGTTACAGTCGCCTCACCTTCAATGATTTTCAGGTCCAGAATACCCTGATTCGTCTGTAGCGTATCAAGATGAACAAATTCGTTAATAGCAACATCCTGAGGTTGATCAACCGAGATGTTCATTGTCACATAAGCAAAGTGCCTTTCCTCAGTATTAAAATCGATAGCAGAAACAATGAGGTGCAAGTATTCGTTATATATATCGGCCGCTACAATATCTGTACTGTTTTCCATTGCGTTAAGTTCAATTACCGCAGCGTCGTTCAATAGAGCATCCAGATCGATAACAAAGGGATTCTCGGGATCAGGGCTGTTGACGTTCAATCGCTCTGCCACTAAAAGCCCATCATTTTCTCCACCTATAACCATGTACTCACTGAACGGGTCTATAAGCAGTTCAGTGCGCACAGTTGTATCAGAATATGTATGGTGTTTCGACCCTTCTGTGCCGCTTAATATGTCCGGCCATTTTTCTAATGATGTAGCTCCGCTGTCATCAGATAAAGCCCACAGGTTTCCTTGTGTATCAATCGCTGAACTGTAAAGCATTTGTCCTACTACATCCCGTGCTATCAGGTCTGACGGTCGGCCTCCAGGACTGTCCAGACCACGGGTGACTCCAAACCAACTACCATAAGATGTGACTCCAAAATCCTCAATCCATGCATCAGGAGCATAGCCGCTGCTTTGTGGCATAATAATTTGAAGCGGATCCGGAGATGGGACCCGGGTTCCGGTACCGACATCATACAGTTGTCCGGGGGCAAGCATGACTTCCCGGGTGTCGCCGGCGGAAAGAACAATGCTGTCGGATATTGCACCTGTATACTCACCGGTGGATTCCTGTGGATTTTCAATATCTATGACGCGTGCAAGGATTCGGTATGCTTGGCCTGCTCGTATACGTGCAAGCTCAACAGACTCCGGATTACCTTCCGAAGGAATTGGAACATCTACATAACTGCTCCCGTCCAAAGATACAGGACTCCCGAGCACTTCATATTCTGTTATTTCATCAACAATTTCGGTAGTTAATTCATCTGCCTGGAATAGCTCCAAACGAATTACATACGTACCGTCCCCATCCATGGCTGTACTGCGAGCGCCGGATAGACCGGACATATTGATACCGACAGATGCTTCCCGGTGCAGAAAATCCAGATTACATGCTGAAAACAAGCCTGCAGCTACCAGTACGACGGCCATTCCTGCTATTCGTTTTGGTATAGTTCTCATATCCCCTCCGATAGATGACCAATACGCTAATAATTATAACACACTCAACAGCAAATTACTTTTAATTTGATAATATTTTTAAACTCTCCTCCTCTACCGATAGATAGTGAAAAATACAGTGAGCTATGGTATAGTCCACGGCGTGAGTACACATGAAACAACCACCCGATTCCTCCCGATATCACGCGCGGATATGCAGTCGCGCGGCTGGGAGCAGTTGGATTTTATAATGGTGAGCGGAGATGCATATGTGGATCATCCCTCCTTCGGGGCCGCCTTGATTGCTCGACTACTGGAATCCCGTGGTTTCCGGGTAGGGATGATATGCCAGCCGGACTGGAAGAATATCGAAAGTTTCCAGGTTCTCGGCCGTCCCCGGCTGGGATTTCTGATAAGCGGCGGGAATATGGACAGCATGGTGCTGCACTACACCTCCTCACAGAAACCCCGCAGTGAGG
Source organism: uncultured Spirochaeta sp. (assembly GCA_964486425.1). Taxonomy (GTDB): domain Bacteria; phylum Spirochaetota; class Spirochaetia; order DSM-27196; family DSM-8902; genus Spirochaeta_B. Next base: position 2,094 of record CAZANF010000106.1, read on the forward strand.
ATTTATACAGCCCCGGCAAACAGTCCGGTCTGCGACCCAACCGTGCGACCATTGTGTATGCCGCGGCTGTGCGTCAGGCATACAAAAAGGTTCCGGTTATCATCGGCGGGGTCGAGACAAGCCTGCGCCGTCTTGGTCATTATGACTACTGGTCCGATAAGGTACGACGCTCAATCCTGCTGGATTCCAAAGCGGATCTGGCAGTATACGGCATGGGAGAACTTGCGATCATTGCAGCAGCAGAGCGCCTGGATGCAGCCAGCAAGGCAGGGCTCAACCCGGTTTCAGCCGATCTGAGCGGTATTCGCGGTACATTGTACAAGCTTACAGCTCACCAGGCAGACGACACCGGAAACATACCGGATAACGCGATTGAATTGCCCAGCTTCTCCCGAATTACGGAAGATCGCAGGGCATATGCAGAAGGATTCTCGCTGCAGTATCGCAATACCGACCCGTTTTCCGCCAAACCGCTTATTGAACGCTATCCCAGCGGAGAAACCGTTGTACAGATGCCCCCGCAGATGCCGCTGTCCACAGAAATCTTCGATTCGCTGTATGAGCTCCCGTTTGCGCGTGATTATCACCCGGTATATGAATCTGCCGGCGGAGTCGCGGCCATAGAAGAGGTTAAATTCAGCCTGGTTTCCGCCCGTGGGTGTTTTGGAGCATGCTCTTTCTGTGCACTCACCTTTCATCAGGGAAGAATCATTCAAACCCGAAGCCACGATTCTCTGCTTCGTGAAGCAGTCCATCTTACACAGCTGCCCGGCTTTAAAGGCTATATCCACGATGTCGGCGGACCTACCGCGAACTTCCGTACATCAGCCTGTAAAAAGATGGCAGCCAAGGGATCCTGTACCGACAAAAACTGCCTTGCTCCCTCGGTATGCACAAACCTGGATGCAAATCACGAGGATTATCTCTCATTGCTCCGGAAGCTGCGTGCGCTCCCCGGAGTGAAGAAGGTATTTATTCGTTCAGGGATCCGCTATGATTATCTGCTGGAAGACAGCGATGAGGGCTTCTTTCGCGATCTGGTTCAGCATCATGTATCCGGTCAGCTGAAGGTTGCCCCTGAACATGTATCTAAAAATGTACTGCGATTGATGGGCAAGCCGGAGCTTAATGTATTTCAGCGATTCCAGAAGCGCTTTCGTGAGTTAAACAGTGAAACCGGGAAGAAGCAGTTTCTTGTTCCGTATTTCATCTCGAGCCACCCCGGAAGTACCCTGGAGGATGCTATCGAACTGGCTGAGTATCTGCGGGATGAACGCATCAGTCCCCAGCAGGTGCAGGATTTTTACCCCACTCCCGGCACACTTTCCACCTGCATGTATTTTACACAACTGGACCCTCGAGATATGAAGCCGGTGTTCATACCACGCTCGGGACGTGATAAAGCCATGCAGCGGGCGCTGCTGCAGTATCGCAGCCCAAAAAATCACGACCTTGTACGCACCGCATTACGGCAGTGCAACCGTGAGGACCTTATCGGCAGCGGCCCGCGATGTCTGGTACCGAGCGGAAGCTCAGCTCCACAGAGGAATGTCGGAGCAATAAGAGAAAAGCGACCCCGGAAACAGACCCGATAGTTTGTCTTCTTTTGTTGCTAAACAGCTGATACATTATTATTATTACCTCAGAGGTAAGGTTATGAAATCAAAATTATTGATTCTATTCATGTTGTGCATTTCCGTCCTCGGAATTGCAGCTGAAACACAGGATTCTGCTGAGGATCTTTATATTGAAGGCCTCGAGCTGCTTCTCGAAGAACGCACTGATCGTGCAGTAAATCAGTTCGAACAGCTGGTGAACGAGTATCCCGACAGTGAGTATGCCGATCGCGCCCAGGATCGTCTGGAAGACCTTCGCAACCGACGCGACACCTCCGGTTTAGTTGGCTTCTATACCGGAAATCTGCTAACTGCTGCGTATGTAACTGCCGGGATTCCAATCGTTTTGGAATTGGGAAACGTAGCAACCGGGGTAGCCGGAATTGCCGGAATCGGAGGCAGTCTGTATCTAAGCTCCGTACTAACCCGGGATCAGGATATCTCTCTGGGCACGCAGCTTTGGACAGACAGCATTCAGGCTACCTCAGTCCTTTCTTATGTATGGATATATAACATGTTGAATGATACCGGCGTTATCGGTAACTCCCCAGACTCACTTGTGGATGATACAGACAGCAAGATCATTTGGCTCGGGACTATGGCTACCGCAGTAACATCACGAGCAATCGGGTACTCCATATGGAGAAATCAACTACCTCCTGCCGGCAAGCCGGCTGCATACCTGACCGCCTATGCCTGGAGTAACATCTACCTTGCTCTTGCGTTTAACGGTGTATTTATGGTTGATAACCCGCTTGTAACCGGTCTTAGCCACCTGGGAGTTTCAACCTCTGCAGCCCTCTTTGGAGCACACATGTGGGAATCTGCCGGATGGGGTTCGTCCCGCATCGGCATGCTCACAATTGGAGGAGCCGGGGGAATGCTGATCGGCGGATTCGTATCCACCATTCTCTCTCCACTGAATCTCTCATCGGAACTCAATTTCGCCAATCTTATGGTCTTTGGTGCACTTGGTCAGATTACCGCAGGTTTAACCACAGGCGGATTCGATCCAGATCCTCGTTGGGAGGACGTTAGTATGCAGATCACCCCGACAATAAGAACAGCAGGTGTATCCGGTCAATCAACCGGAAAATCATCAGACCTTTTCCAGAGCAATATAACCCCCGGCATTGAGGTAACTATTCGCTATTGATATAGCTCCTCCCGGACAGGTACTACCAGCGCCGGGTGATGCGGTAAATATTGATTGATTCAGGTTCATAGCCCATGAAGTACAGATCTCCCTCGGGGGAGACGGCCGGGATGGTGGAGACATT
>CAZANF010000106.1:5089-9474 GCA_964486425.1 uncultured Spirochaeta sp.
AGCCCATGAAGTACAGATCTCCCTCGGGGGAGACGGCCGGGATGGTGGAGACATTTTGATGGTCAAATTTTATCCACTCGATTAATTTGCCAGCTTCATCGAAAACAAGTACGTACAGATGTGCTGCCAGCCAATATGTATATCCTATATCATCTTTTCCAATATACCTATCTCCGCCCAATCTACGACCAAATTTCGTTAATTTTTCCATATCCCCATCATGCACTTCATACCAGTAATCAGCGAATGTATCAAAATCCCGGGTCATCAATTCCCCATTCAGAAACAACCGATCCCGATCGTCGATACTCAAACCTTGGGAATCCCAATCAGAATCAGCGGCGAACAATGCCCGGGTTTGGTCTGTGCCTTGTACAATCTCTCTGTTTTTTCTAGTTGAAGTCTGAGGATTGGGTATGTGCACTAACTCACCGTCACCATTGAGAAGAAACAATACTCCATTATGAAAAAAAACATCCCGCAAAGTCGGAACAAGGTAGGGATCATCATTGCGTCCCCCTACCATAAACAATTGTTCTTGATCCAATGAAAACCCCATAGAGACATTTATTCCGAGTGAAACCCAAATGTCTTCATGTGTTTCACGGAAGAATCCATGGGGAGCAACTCCACCAGTACTCAAGGCTCTGTTCCAGTTGAACTGACTGTCAAGCTCGACAAATCGCGCATTCAATGTATCGGCAACCACAGGGATCTCTCCGCTGAAAAATAGTGAATTCGGCCCCGACAAATCCGCGCTGCCTGGCTGGATCTCGTACCGGAGCTGTCCCTCGCCCCGGCCGTTTGGTATCCGGCTAATAAGCTCCATTGGAAATTCGCTATATGATTGTGCCGTCACATATATAGATACGAACATAAAAAGCACAGTGAATGTTATAAATATATTTCTCATTCTTCCTCCTCCATCCTTAATTTTGCCTGAGGCGTAAAACCACCCAATTCTTTTCAGCAATGCTTCCTATATGACGAGCAATCATAACCGAACCTCTAAAGTCATCCGAACCTGGATCCAGCCACGTCGACTCAATCAGCCGAATATGATGCGGCTGCAGCAGGTTAATATCCTGAGGTATTTCAACATTCTGCACCATCATCAGGTGTCCGGGATAATAGACCACGTCACCGGGTCTAATCAGATGGAGATTTTTGGGTATAAATTTATCTATACCCTTGATTACTACCGGTTCGACATCATCGTAACTCGCAATAACCTCCGCCAGACCCCTGTTTTCATTGTGGTGATACGGATACCGTCGGGGCTGGGACTGACTGGATGTCCAGTCATAATGCTCATGCAGCAAGTGCTGCTGGGTCCAGCGATAGGGTGTACCTGTGTACCCGTAGGCGTGCTGGACCATGGCTACGCAGTCTACTCCGGCACCGTATTTTCCCAGCAGGAGGTCGTCGGGGAATCGGTCTGAACGCCTGAGATATTCGGTCCAACCCGGGACATACGGATATCCACCGCCGATTGGTACCTGGGAAAGCGCCCAGGGAAGCACATCGGGATCTGTATCTATGACAGGTCCATATAGAACTTCAAGCTCGGAAGGGTTTTTTCCGGTCTGGATTGATAAAGCCTGAATTTCACGAAGATAGCTGCTCCATTCGGTTTCTGGGGCTTCGGTTTGCTCCTGGATGCCGTAATATTGATGCAGAGATCGAATTGAATCCAGCTTTCTCAGGAATCCCTGCGGGGTATCGGAGCCGTCGTAGTCATATCCAACCGCACCGGATTGAACGTTGTCCGAGATCCAGGTATAGCTGCCGATATTGATGCTGGTTTCGAATTCACCGATGCTTCCATCTGCACGCAGTTCATCCAGCCAGGCGTTTCGTCCTCCCCAGGCATCCTGTTCCCAATGATACCTGCTCAGCTGTGGGGAGTTTCCCAGGTAGGCATGTGCACGCCATAATGCTTTGGCATCAATGATAGATATGAGCTGATGCAATGCGGTATAGCCATGGATCCGGGTACTGAAATCATCGTCTTCCGGTACAAGGGCGAATCCGATTTGGAAATCGTCTCCTGTATGTGATTCACGCGGGGCTGCGAAGGCAAACTCACAGGAACCGCCGTACTGAGGGTGTTCGAAGCGAAGAACGCCGCCGTTTTGATCATCTTCAGCGTCGGAAACAGAGGTGTCCTCGGCAATGTACAGACGGGCTCCGGCTATACCCTCCCAGGTCCCGGAGAACAGCTCCGGGTTGGGCCGTACGGTGTACGGTATCGACTGGGCTTTCCCATCAATATATACGGTATTTGTTGAGTACTGATCGGGCATATAGGCTGCGATTTCAAGGAATCGCGGGCCATTGCTGGCGGGAAGCATTACCCCAAACCGGAGTCCGCTGCCGCTGTTCCTCCAGATATTCACAGATCCGGATGATCCGGGAGGTTGATCAAAATAATACGGGTCGACAGGAGAAAGCAGGGCGATGTTACGCTCAATTATTGATACTCCTCCATGTGCAGGTGTCGGAGTAATATGAATGGGTCCTCCGAGCACATGCGGGAGACCGGTGTTCGGCACATCAATCCAGTCTTGAGACTGGCTGCTCGTCAGTTTGACAGCTAATCCCGAAATCCGCTGTACCAGAGGGTCCCATTCCGGGACGGAAAAGTCCTCGGAAGGAGGGATCGGATTATCCGGAAAAACAATTCGCCTGGCATGGTAGTTCAATGGATCGGGCAGCAGCTTACTCCAGCTGCCGACTGAGACAGCTGTGAGTCCTCGACCGACGGAGAGAACCGTTATGTTTTCCAGCATCTCCCGGTATGCGTTTTCCTGGGAACTGCCCGGAAACTGCAGATCGACAGCAACTACAAGCGCAATATGCAGGCGTCCATCCTCCTGTGTATCAACAAGTATATCCCCTGGTCTGAGCGATTGTAAATCAGGAATTATAACTGAGTGCCTCTCCAAATCCATTGGGCTCATGTGAATTCCCAGCTCGATTATGCTCGGAATTTCATCCGCATATGCATAGAAGACCGGCGCGCCGTTTGCATCACGCCCGGGTCCTGGTTTCTGTAAGGATAGATACTGAGCCATATTCTCCAGTACCTGGCGGCCGGAGGTGTCGGTAATGTGCTCAATCCCCGCCATTGCAAGACTGCCGAGTAGAAGGCCGATGGAATCAACCCCTGCGGTCTTGTCAAGTTGAGTTATACCGGTGCGCTTGTCCTCCAGATGCCACGGAGTAAGCATAAGCCCCGGCAGAAAGGGACGATGCAACTGGGCGATATCAACACTTCCGTATGGATTTTGCAGATACCTTCCCAGGGCATCAGTCTGTACTGTCCCGGCTATACCGGCATGCTGAAGCACCATAGGCTCCGTGACATATCTCTCCAGATATCCGCTTCCGGTTCCCCGATTGCTTATCGAATCCCTGGATTTGCTTTGCTGTGCCATTTTCCACGCATACACCCTGGGGCTGTCCACACCCCCTCGGACATACGGCAATGGATTACCTCTCTGCGGTATTCCGTTACTACCGAACGGGGTAGACAGCAGGTTACCGGGGATTTCATGTGTCTGGAATCCAATGCCGTCCGGCTCCATCGCAGGATCAGCAGAGCAAGCTGCAGCACTGAGAATACCATCCCCGCGTATGACAGCGGTCCGCAGCGGCACTGAGGTATGCAGGTCGATTTCAAGCGTAACGGTTTCGCCGCCCGGATACCCGGAGGATTTAGGGGAAATACCGTAATCGGTTGTAATAGTCGGAATTAGTCCGGGCCGAGCGTCCCCGTCCACCTGGACCTTGTAGATATAGTCCCCAGGCATCACAATCGTTCTTCCAGGTGCAGTGAGAAAGCAGAGCGGATCTGCATCGAAAGCAGCTATTTCATGCAGTACATATGCTGATGCCGAGGTCTCTGTAATGCGTATCCCGGTGCCGGAAACCGGCTCTGTCAGGATATAATACACCGGTACAAGGTTTTCCCGGTTTTTGCTGAAATGCAGGGCCGACTGCTGGAGATAGCGCCCCAAATATCTTCCCGAGCGCAAACCTGCCGGAGAGCGCTCATCCGGCAGCTGAAGACCGTAATCTCCTGCCAGACTGTCATATGCAATTTCGATAACCGATTCCTCGGGAACCGGCTTCCATTCGCCATCGGGTGAGCGTATCTCGATAGCGAATGTGTGAGGGTTTCCGCCGGGTCCGCTCACAGGATCCACCATTACCATAATCCCGCCAAGCGGCGCTTGTTCATTCAGTTCTATTCCCAGTTTGTACGTAGAGCTTTCGGGGTTTTCCCGTATGTACACCGGGAAATCCTGATCCGGGTTCTCTGTCGCGGAACTGGATCCCGTACCGGTACAGACCATGGTCTTTATCCTGTACCCCCCGGA
>CAZANF010000107.1:0-9464 GCA_964486425.1 uncultured Spirochaeta sp.
CTGCTGCCGGAGACGACCAGAGAGGCGGACCTTTCTGTGCTTGCCAATACCAGCTACAATGTCATACTTCAAAGCCGTGAGGGGGGCACTCTGCGTGAAACAGCAAGCGGAGATAGAGTGCCCTACCTGCTGCGGTTTTCAGGATCGACTGTAGATCTCAGCACAGGAAGGCCCGTAACCGCCGCAGCTGGTCAATCTCCGACAAGCCCGAACGGCAGAGATTACCCGATTCAAATTGAAATACTTCCCTATGATGCTCTTCCTGCAGCTGGTCAATACGAGGATGTCATAACTGTCGAGATACAGGGCTTATAACCGGGAGCCGGTTGATTCCGGTTCCTGTTCCGCCGAACCCCCTGCCTCAAATCCAAACCCGAACAGCGTCACAGGATACGTATCTCCTGCAATCTGTTCGGTGTCACTGGAATAGTATATATGCAGATACATCCTGATCCATGATGCATTTTCCCCGAATCGAAGCCCTGCACGCCCAATCGGCTCTATATCAACAGGTGAACCAAAGCGATTCCAGCGAAACCGGGGCTGAGCCTCCCCAAACACATGTACCCGCTGTGTCAACGAATATTCTGCAGCTGCAATAAACTCCACCGACAATTGAGTTCGCGGATCAGGCAGCCCGCTCTCCCAAAAATCCCACATATCGGTGTAGCGGAAAATCAGCCCGACATCTACGTAGCGATTTTCCCTTATTAGCCCAACCAGCACCTGATCTCTGGACACCTGTGAAAATGCAGGCTGGAAAGGATGGAGGCTGGTTCGACGATATCCCACCACGAGATCAGCCCATTGCAAATGATGCGATATATGCAAACCATACTGATAGTGCACTGCATTCAGCCACCACTCAGCAATATTCTGCGGCTCGTCACCAGGCTGAAGAGGCCCAACCTTCAACAGACTGGAAAAATGCAAGCCTGCAGCAGTTGTATTGCGCCAGTTCACAATACGGGACATTCCCTGCACCCCAATAACAAAATCATCTCTGGGGCCGGCTACTAATGTTGCTTGATCGAACCACATTCGACCTGAAAACCGGTCTCCAGACAGCACCCTGCTTTGCCGACCTTCAACCTGGTACAAGGGATGGATAACTTCCAACGGATCTGGATAATCTCTGGCAAACAACACCGGAACACTGCCTGTCACAAAAAAAAGCAGTGGAACAGTAAACCATGTAATCCAGTCTCTTCTGCCGGTACTCATCTCCAGGTAACATACCTATTTTTTCGCAGGTATCCAATAAAAAAGGCCACCCTTTCGGGTGGCCAAGGAGGTGAAGGACATATGCGCTGCGACGATCAAACGTCGTAGTACAACTCAAATTCAAGCGGGGTGGGCTGCAGTTTGATCGGCTCGATCTCTTCTACCTGTCGATGCCCGACATATGCTTCGATGAACTCCTCGCTAAAGACATCACCGGCAGTGAGCCAGTCCTTGTCACGCAGCATTTCATTGATTGCCATCTCCAGGGTGGAGCAGGTGCTCGGAATTGCTGCCGCCTCTTCCGGCGGAAGATCATACAGATTCTTGTCCAGAGCAGCGCCGGGATCAATCTTGTTCCGGATACCATCAATCATAGCCATGGTCATAGCTGCAAAGTTCAGGTATGCAGATCCGCCGGCATCCCCGCAGCGGAACTCGAAGCGCCGAGCCTTGTCGCTGTCTACGTACGGGATACGGATTGCAGCTGAACGGTTTGTGGCACTGTATGCCAGTTTTACGGGAGCCTCATATCCGGGAACCAGGCGGCGATACGAGTTGGCAATCGGATTCGTGAAGGCCTGAATGGCGCGTCCGTGCTTCAGCAGCCCGCCGATAGCATACAACGCTGTCTGACTCAGATTAGCATAACCGTCGCCGGCAAAAAGGTTCTTCCCATCCTTCCAGATTGATGTGTGAACATGCATACCGCTGCCGTTATCCATAAACATGGGCTTGGGCATGAAGGTTGCAGTCTTTCCATACTGATACGCGGTATTTTTTACTGCATATTTATATTTATGCACCAGGTCTCCGGCAGTAATGATATCCCCGAACTTGATCCCGATTTCGCCCTGTGCGGTGCCGACCTCATGGTGATGAAGGAACACGGTCATCCCCATGTTTTCCATATGTGTAGTGATCTCGGAGCGAAGATCCATCTGCGTATCCTGCGGAGTAGCAGGGAAGTACCCGGATTTGTGCTTGATTTTATGACCAAGGTTGTGACCGTCTTCGCTCATTGTCCATGGACCTTCGACTGTCTCAATCTCATAGAAGGAGCTCTGCGGAGAGGTACCTACCCGGACGCTGTCGAAGATAAAGAACTCCGGTTCGGGACCAAAGAAAATAGAGTCACCGATACCCAAACTTTTCATAGAATCAACGGCCTTATGGGCAATATTGCGCGGTGCACGATCATACCGCTCACCGGTACGCGGTTCCCAGATATCCCCGAACATTACCAGGGTAGCCTGTTCGCGAAAGGGATCAATGAAGGCGGTACGCGGATCGGGTCGAAAAATCATATCGGACTTTTCTATCGATTTCCATGCGCGAATTGATGATCCATCAAATGGAATCCCTTCTTCGATCTGATCGGCGTCAAAGTTTTTAGCCAAAAATGTTGTGTGGTTCAGTCTGCCGAACATATCGCCGAACTGCAGATCGATGTACTTCACATCGTTCTCGCGAATCATTGACATAATTTCCTGAGCAGTCATAATAATCTCCTTATCCCTGCTGTGGTTTGTTACACGAAATATAGACCACACATACATCAATGTAAAGTATTTTTTATTAGCCTACATTATTGTAGGAAAATGTCGTATAACCTACGAACATCGACCATATGGTTGCCAATCTGCTTCAGCAAATCAAGCGGTCCGGCCTGTGGACCGGCGCATTTTCTGGCCAAGCGGGACAGAGCACGCTCATCTTCCGGAAGACTGTGTATCTGCCGGTCCTCAAAGATCTGCAGCAGATGCTCGAGCCGGCGCAGGAAGACATAGTGTTCGGCCAGCGAAACCGCACTGTCCTGCGGGAGAATTTCCGCATTACCCAGCCGACGCAGGGCCTCAAGGGTATTTCCGCAGAGCAGTTCGTCGAATCTGCAGCAGTGTAGCAGCTGCAGCCCCTGTACCAGAAACTCGATATCCCGAATCCCTCCGACCCCGTTCTTAATATCGCGTGACGGGAGATCCGCCAGGGCATCGCGAACCGGATTGGGTATCCCGTCGGCGACAACCGCAGCCGGCTGCAGACGGAGCTGTTTGGAGCGATACTGCTGCACAGCTTCTTTCCGGAGAGTCCGGATATTGTCGACTATCCGATTGTCATGCGCCGCTTTCGGCAGGAGTCGGCGAACCTCATCGAGAAAGCGGTTACCCAGCTCGAGATTTCCGGCAACCGGACGGAGCTTGAGCATGGCTTGATACTCCCACAACGAGGCATCCTTGCGGTAATACTGAAGTATCCGCGGCAGCGACCACACAATCTCGCCGGATGATCCAAACGGCCGCAGTCGTAAATCCACCCGATAGGCATACCCCTGTGAGGTATACTCGCTCAGTTCCGCAACCATCGTCCGTACCACAGCCATATAGTCCCGTTCTTCCTGCTCACTGCGACTGTCACTCTCAGGCTGATAGATTGCGACCAGATCAATATCCGAGCTGTAATTCAGTTCACTGCCCCCGAATTTACCGAATGCCAGGACACAAAAACGATCGGGTGACGCAGCTGTCCTCATACCTGATTGCTCAAGCTGTTCCTTCCATGCCCCTTCAACAGCCACGGTTACTACCGCTTGCGCAAGATTGGAAATTTCCGAGAGGGTATATTTTAACGGTACGGCAATCTGCAGATCCCTGGTCCCGATCCGCACCATCTCCCGCTTGCGGAACAGCCGAAGACTGTCACGGCGGGTCTCGGGCGGGTCCGCATCCAATCCGGTACGCACCTGTTCGCGCAGCTCGGCCGTCAGATCCTCCAGGCTGCGGACCCTTGCAACGGTTTCCGGCTCGGTAACCCAGTCAAAAAACTGGGGATGCTGCACCAGGATATCGGACAAAAACCGGCTGACACCGAATAAACCGAAAAGTATCTCCATCCGCTTGGGCTGCCGGGCCAGTGTAGAAAAATGATGCCGGGCATCCAGGCCGTCGACCAGGTGCGTCCAGTGGAGCAGAGCCAGATCAGGATCAGGCTGATCCTCAAGGATATCAAAGGCCAGCAGAATTATCCGGCGGAATCCGGCACTGCACGCAGTGTCCAGTGAACATATATTGATCCATGCCCGCTCCGGCTCGCGGAAGCCTCGCTCCCGGAAAAAGGCAACCGCATCGGCATCGGACAGATCCTTGCGCAGCAGAAGATCCAGCACGTTCCCCAAAATCGATCCCGGGATGGCCCCCTTGCCCAAATGATACTCGATTATGCTGCGTACCTCGGCGGTCCGCTGCTGAAATTCCACATACAGCCGCTCGGCCGCCGAGATATCACCCCCGCGATAGCCCATACGCCGGGCGAGATGCATAAACTCAACCGAGTTCCTGTCCGGCAGGAAGAGGTCCCTGGCATTCCCGCGCAGCATGCGCAATCCGTTAATCAGGTGCCGAAAGAAACGATAGGCATCCACCAGGGTCTGCACCTCCTCGCGCTGCAGAACGCCGGCCTTTCGCAGCCCCTTGATAGCTTCATGCAAACGAGGTGTACGCAGCTGCGGGTTGGCAGCGGCATACGCTACCTGGAGGAGCTGTATGTTGTACTCAAGATCCACAAGGGCTCCCGGACTGAATTTGGCGTTATACCGGTCCTCCGGGGTCTTGTGCAGCAGCTGCTTGTTCCTGAGATCACGGATTTCCTGAAGATCTATACTGTCCGACTGATATATCAGCTCGTTCCGGAGACGCTCTACCTGTGCTCCGATAGTATAATCCCCGGCGATCCGGCGCAGCCGGATTAAGGCCAGCCTCTCGTAGCTGTGTGCCCCGCCGCCTCGCTGGTAGTATGAGACAAAACTGTCGAGGGCACAGGCCAGCGGGCCGTCCTCTCCGTGCGGCCGCAGCCGGGTGTCCACCTGGAAAATCCCCTCTTTGCGCGCCTGGATACCACGCATAGCCTCGGTAAACATGCGCTCGAAAAACATGCGGTTCGAGATCCGCTGCTCCCCATCAGTCTCCCCGGAGTCGGCATACATGCACAATACCTCAAGGTCCGAGGCATACCCGAGGGCTTCGCCGCCCAGCTTGCCTAATCCGAAAACTGCATACGGAACCGCCATTCCCCCAGCCGTGCGAGGGACACCATGAACAGCGGTATATTTCTCATAGGCGATCTCCAGAGCAACCCGAATTACCTCTTCAGCAAGCCGAACCAGTCTTCGACTGAGAAAAAAGAAGTCGAGATCCGGGTGCAGAATATGATCAATATCAATCAGGAAGATCTGCCGGTCCTTGAAATCATTCAGAACCCTGAACTTCCCGTCCCAGGTGTCCGCATCATCTACCGCATCGTCCAGCTCCATCCCGACGCGTGCCTCATCCAGACTGAGAATCCTCCCGCGGGATTCACTGCTGAGCATCGGCAGAATCTGATCCTGCTGACGGCGAATAAAATCTTCCCACAGGAAATCACTGGCACCCAACAGCCTGGCCAGCTCTTCCTGAAGGTGTGGATTGGTCAGAGCCTCACGCATCTCCGCATCCATAGAGGCCTGCATCAGATCCTGCATAAGCTCATCAAATCGCTGCAACGCAGAAAAGGGGTCCGGGGCCTCGGTAAGCTGATACGTAAACTGCTTGGTAAACACCAGCGAGAACCTCAGGTGATCAATCTCCTCCTTGCTGGATATCGGCCTGCCATAACGGTCTACCAGCTCAAAAATGTCCTCTACCTGTCCGTCACGGGTATGAATTTCCACCCCTTCTATTGAAACACCATGCAGACTCAATGCCCCTGAGGCTGAATACAGGAAGAAGGGGGTATCCTCGGAGGTAATGGAAAACCGCGTTCCGGTCTCGCCAACCAGGACCTCTGCGGACACCGGCGGCAGCGCTGTCCTTCGGGAAACGCTGCTTTCCGCCAGCCGTTCTGCAACGGACTGCACCAGTTCACGCTTCACCTCCAAACCGCCCTGAACAGGATCCCGGCTCAGGCGTTCAATTGCGCTGCGAATCCTTTCGGAAAACTGCAGCCCCCACACCTCCACATCGAGATGCGACAGCAGCACTCCAGTAAATACATCGATAATTCGCCTGCGCTGATTTTCCAGAGGCCGGAATCCATCGGTGGAATCCGGCCGTGCCGTACAGCTGACCCCGGACGAGATATCACAGCCCAGCACGGACAAGGTCCCGGTAAGTACGGCAAACAATCCGGGGACATCAAAGGCAATAACCGATACACGGACCGGAGTACCGCGTACCAGCCCGTCCCGGTGGACGTCCTGGTCCTCCATCGCCTCCACCCACACGGATACCAGTCCTTCCGGGCCGAGCTGCTCCAGGGCAGACCGATGACGTTTTTGCTCATATTCGCTGAATCCCTTGAAATACCGCTGCGGAAGCTCCGCCACAACCTGTTCTGCATAGCTCATACTATCAAGGTAGGTTATAAATGCTATTCACTCAACCGAAATTATGCCATATACTTATGCGATGCAGTCCGAATCCCTGCGTGAATATTCTGCCCTGGCTGATAGCGGTTTGCTCGAACAGCTGCAGGACTATCAGGCAAAAGCGCATAATTACGAAGAACTGATCTCTCAGTCACTAGAGCTGTTCACCAAAAGCAGTGAAGAGGCTCTTGTCGAGTATCTGTCATCTTGCCTTATACAGCGCTTTATACCCAGCTATCTCGTTGTGTTTCTGCGGGTCGACGGAAACTCGGATACGGTAAACAATATCTGCTATCAGAATCTTCGCCCGGCACGCTGCCCTGTACAACTACAATCCCTGGAACCATACCGCAGTTTCTTTGAATACCACCCGAATATTGCCGAATTCGCCACCCTGCAGCGAGAGATACCGAAGCATGCTGAACAGATACGCCCCCTGAATCCGGACCTTGTCATTCCTCTCCATGGTCTGAACGGACTATACGGTTTTGTTGTTCTCGGACGAAAGGTGCTGGGCGAGGACTATACCCCGGACGAGCGGACATACATCGAGATGCTGTTCGAATATGCATCTATTGGTTTGCAAAACGTAATTCACTACACCAGTTCCGTAACCGACTTCAAGACCAAACTGTACAACCATGCCTTTTTCCTGCGCCGGCTGCAGGAAGAAATGAACCGTGTGGACCGGCACCACAGCAGTTTTGCTCTACTAGCCCTGGATATCGACAACTTCAAGTCGCTAAACGACCGCTATGGTCATCTGGCAGGCGACCGGGTTTTGTTCCATCTCTCGCGGGTTATTGAGGAATCCGTCCGACAGGAGGATATCGTCTCCCGGTACGGCGGCGAGGAGTTCCTGGTGCTGCTGACCCAATGCTCGAAGAGTGCGGCCTTTTCTGTTGCAGAACGTATGCGGCAGAGCATTGCCGAATCCACCATCTACTACCAGGGCCTTCAGCTCAGTATTACCGTGAGCATCGGACTAACCCATTGCGTCTATCCGCCGGATTCCGATTACAAGCAGATTATAGCCGAGGCGGATCGCGCCCTGTATAAGGCGAAAAACCACGGCCGCAACCGCTGCGAAATGTATAACGCCGGATTGCTGGTTGCAGCGAACAGACTCAGCAGTATAAACCATTTTACTTGACACCACCCCTGCTTTTATACCGATACTTGTACTATGAGAAAAACATCTTTTCCATTCGGCCCGCACATTACCGAGGATTCCATTGAATTCGCGGTATGGGCTCCGAATACCGATGCCGTAGAACTCGTGCTGGCTTCCAGATCAATCCCGATGCAGCCGCAGGAAGACGGCTGGTGGCAGCTTGTCCTGCCCTGGTCTCATGATGAGGATACTCAGCCTGGTCGACCGTATCAGTTCCGGGTCAATAACGAGCTGCTCGTGCCTGATCCCGCATCACGAATGCAGCAGCAGGATGTCCACGGTCCAAGCCTTATCCCCTCACCCCAGTCATTTGAATGGCAAACCCCGGACTGGAAAGGCAGACCATGGAAGGATGCCGTCATCTATGAACTGCATGTCGGCAGCTTTACCGAGGAAGGCACCTTTGACGGGGTGCGCGCGCGTCTACCGTATCTCGTGGATTTGGGGATCACTGCTATCGAGCTTATGCCGATAGCCGATTTTCCCGGTGAGCGGAACTGGGGCTACGACGGAGTGCTGCAGTTTGCCCCCGACCGCCGCTACGGCAGTCCCGATGATCTCAAGCGGCTTATCGACGAAGCCCATGGGCTCGGGATTATGGTATTCCTGGATGTTGTATATAATCACTTCGGACCCGACGGAAACTATCTGCATGTGTATGCACACGACTTTTTCACCGACAGGGTATCCACCCCGTGGGGGCAGGCAATTGACTATTCACGCCCCGAGGTCCGCGCCTTCTACATCCAGAATGCCCTCTACTGGCTCGAGGATTTCCGCTTTGACGGCTTGCGACTTGATGCTGTGCAGGAAATCCACGACGAAACATCAGACGAGCATTTCCTGTTCGAGCTTGCACGGACGGTACGGGAAACCCTGCCTGAACAGCGGCATGTACATCTCATCCTGGAAAACGATGCGAACCAGTCCCGGTATCTGGACGGGGGATATCGAGCCCAGTGGAACGATGATTACCATCATGTACTGCATTGTCTGCTCACCGGAGAGGAGGGCGGATACTATCTCGATTTTTCCGATAAATCAATTCAGAAGCTGTGCAAAGCCGTGAGCTCCGGATACGTGTACCAGGGAGATCCTTCCGCCTTTCGGGACGGGAAACTGCGCGGGGAGAACAGCAGCTATCTGCCTTCATCTTCCTTTGTACACTTCCTGCAAAACCATGATCAAACCGGCAACCGGGCTTACGGGGAGCGGCTGCATCAGCTCGCCGATGTGCGCGGGGTACAGGCCGCAGAAGCAGCCATGCTGCTGTCGCCTCAACCCCCGATGCTGTACATGGGCCAGGAATGGCTAGCCGACACCCCTTTTCTCTTTTTCTGCGACTTCAGCGATGAACTTGCCGACGCCGTCCGTACCGGACGCAGGCAGGAGTTTGCCGGGTTCCCTCAATTTTCAGATCCGGCCGCAATCGAGAAGATACCGGATCCCAATGCACCGGAAACCTTCACGGCTTCTAAACTCAGCTGGGAGGAGCTGGATACCGAACCCCACCGCTCCCAGCTGCGAACCGTACAAGGGCTGCTTGAGCTGCGCAGGAATTATATCACTCCGCTGCTCAAGGGTATCTGGACGAAAAACCGCTCCATAGCAGTTCCACTTGGAAAGGCTGCAATGCTGGGTGTTTTTTATATCGATCAGACACCGGGGCTG
>CAZANF010000108.1:0-2432 GCA_964486425.1 uncultured Spirochaeta sp.
CCGTATCGGATCCGGATTAAAAACAGTAATCCCTTCGATTAGATCGGTAATCTGCTGCAACTGGTCAATGGTTATCTCGATATGATAATCGATTGGTGTCCCAAGTACATCCGAAATCCTGGAACGGAAAACCTCGATTCCATCTGCAGCTAACAGACTGCCGATACTGTCAATACGGTTCAATCGAGGCATTATCGCCCCAAGATCCTCCGGAATATCCAGCAATCCTATTCGCCTGGAATTCGGATGGGTAAAAACAACCTGGGTTGTAGCTATATCGCCTTCATCATGTATCACCAGGAGAAACGACAAGGGCTCTCCATCCCTGATTTTTGCAGAGACTGGATCGATTCTGATCTGCTGAGCAAGAAATACGGCTACGGCAGTAATAACAATCAAAATTGTCCCGATAATTACAACAGTAACAACAGTGGTAGAAGCATTTTTCTGCATCAATTCCCTCTTAGCCAGGTATAAAAGTCTCGGGTTTCCTCAGCGATTGTACCGAAACGGTCACGCTGATCATCAATTACCAGCATACATGATTCAGCCAAACCGTTGTTTTGTAAAGTGTACCGGAACCCGTCATCTATATTGGTGCGCCCGGGTTCAATATAATCAGCAATATACAACACCTGTCCGATCTTGCCGAGTCCTGGTTTACCCAGGGTATGATAGCGAACAGCATCGGTGATTTCCCGGTTTTCAACACCATACTCATGCCGCAGTACCTCGGCAGCACAGGGTCCGTGCAACAGAAGCGGCTGCTCCCGCATACTCCTGCTAACAGGTATGTTGTGAACATCGCAAAACCGCAACATACGATTGACATTCCACTCGCGAGCCAGATCATGTGCGACTGCAGCAAGATGCACCTCTTCCACAGGAAGAGCATGGCGCTTCGCAAGATCGATCGCTGTATCCGCAACCCGCAGGATATGCTGATACCTTGGCTCGCTCAGCTCCCGACGTATCTGATCCTTTACACTATCAATCACGGTCGCAATATCGGTATACAAGGATCGCTCCCGGATAATCTCCACGACGGAATCAGGGACCAAGTCCGAAATATCTGCCCTTCTCGCAGCTTTCATGCGTACATCAGTGGATGAAATGGGAATCGGATCAATGGAAACCCGGTGTATAGCAGCACCAGATTGACGGAGCTTTCGTTCCGTACGAGCTATATTGGCATCAATCTCACTCAACCGGCGGGAGAACACAATGAATGTACAGATTTCAAGCAATTGCCGGTAATTCTTCCATTGATGCAGATCACGCAGCGCATCATCCCCCAGAATTAAACCGGGTGATTCCTTTAGCTGGTACTCGTGAATAATCGCCTCGATAGTATCAAAGGTATAGGAGCGGCCGCCCCGGCGCAGTTCAATATCGGAAACCAGGCTCCATGGTAAATCCCTGGTTGTCCGGCGAATCATATCCAGTCGGTCTTCGCCGGAAGCCTTTGGGGCGAATGTCTTCAGGGGATTCCGGGCGGCCGGAATCCAGATAACGCTCTTGTACAGGCCATCCTCAATTACCTTTCGGGCGATCTCCAGATGTCCCCGATGCAGCGGATCAAAGCTTCCTCCAAACACTGCGGCCGGTTCACGCATCCGAGGGTTCTGCTCCTTGCGAGGCCGCGGACTCGTTGTCTCGACCAACCCCGGCATTCTCAGGGATATAGTCGGGGGCTGGATTCTGCATGAAATCCGGCACAGCATCCTTCATCTTCTGGTTTGCACCCTCAATCTGCACCTGGCCGGCATACAGATCGCGTATGGCTCGAATCAACTCATCCAGTCCCTGCCGCGAAAAATTGGACATCGCAAATATCCGCTCCCGAACAGCTGAACCATCAGATGCATCGGCAAAATCCTGCTTGAATGAGGCAAGGAATTCCCCATCCGGATCGAGATCTGTTTTATTCGCAACAATTATGCGGGGAAGTTCGGCCAGATCCCTGGAATAGCTGCTCAGTTCATCCAGGAGCATGCGAAACACCCCGTACGGGTCCGGCTCGGTTATATCAATAAGAAAAATCAGTCCACGGGTGCGTGCAATATGACGGAGAAAGCGCAGTCCCAGACCATGACCCCCGGATGCCCCTTCGATAATTCCAGGAATATCAGCGATAACAATATCAGTATACCCGACCTGCAGAACGCCTAGATTAGGAATTTTGGTCGTAAAAGGATAGGCCCCGATTTTAGGGGAGGCATTGGTAAGCACATCCAGCAGGCTGGATTTTCCGGCATTCGGAAGCCCGACCAGTCCCATGTCAGCGATAATTCTCAGCTCGACTTTTATGCGGAATTTCTCACCCGGTTCGCCGGGCTGGGCAAATCGTGGTGTCTGATGGCGTGCAGTTGCGAAATGAGCATTCCCCTTTCCACCGCGGCCGCCCTGTAAAACGACTCGTTCACGACCTT
>CAZANF010000108.1:2442-9404 GCA_964486425.1 uncultured Spirochaeta sp.
CGATAACCTCTCCGGTATCCAGATTGGTTATCATCGTGCCGGGGGGAACCTCGACAATAGCAGGACTTCCATCCGCGCCATGGCGATTTGCCTTGGATCCGGGTCGGCCGTTCTCTGCGTGGTAATGATGACGCATTGTGAGATGGGTCAGGGTTTTCAGGTTCTCCCGAACCCGAAAGATAACGTCGCCGCCGCGGCCGCCGTCACCGCCGTCCGGGCCACCCCTGGGAATATACTTCTCGCGTCGAAACGAAACCGCCCCGTGGCCACCTGACCCCGAGGCGATTTCAATAGTTATCTGATCAACAAATCGTTCCACGGAAAGGCCTAAGCCTGCGCCTCAATGGAAACAGTCTTTTTTCCCCGGCGGAGTCCGAAGATCACGGTACCGGCTGCCTTTGCAAACAAGGTATGGTCGGTACCACAACCTACATTCACCCCGGGATGAAAACGTGTGCCGCGCTGTCGAACCAGAATTTCTCCGGCCTTCACCAGCTGACCGCCGTAACGCTTCACGCCGAGACGTTTACTTTCTGAATCGCGACCGTTCTTGGAGCTTCCTCCACCTTTTTTATGTGCCATTGTCTACCTCTCTTCATTCCGAAACGCCGAAGCGCTGCGAATCATTATCCGGTTTATACGCGCCGTCTGTACAACCGCGCCCTACGTATAAAAATCCAACTCTATCACTATGTTCTCCGGGTAATCTGCACGGACACTTTCAAGTCCGTTCAGCAGAACCCGTCCAGCAGCAAATGCATGCGTATACTCATCGCTCGACTGCAGCTCACATGCAAACAATCCAGGCTTGTCTATATTGCCGAATATCCTGTGCTTCGGGTTTTCGGCAACAGTAAGCGCATACGCCTTTGCGAGCACACTTACCGCAGAGCATGCAGGGTCTCCCCCGCTCAGCAGCAGCCCGGCATGCCCGTGGATCTCTACCCTCCGAACACAACCGCTGTTGTCCGCTGCTATGCTAACCCGAATCATGCTTATGCGGTTATATCCGTAATACGCAGACGAGTGAATGTAGGCCGGCTGCCTTGCTTGCGGGAGTAGTTCTTACGGCGTTTATATTTAAACACAATAATCTTTTTTCCCTTGGCGGTATCTTCTACCGTGGCCGTAACCTTTGCGCCCTTGACGTACGGAGTGCCCCAGGTTGCATTTTCTTCATCGCGCAGCATTACTACGCTTTCCATTGTAAGACTACTGCCGGGTTCCTGATGCACTCGATCAACCTCAAGCACCTTACCCTTCTCAGCCTTGTACTGTTTTCCGTTCAATTCAACTATTGCGTACATACGTATCCCTTATATTTTTTCATAGAATGCGAGTTGCGACTATAGCATACGCCACCGGACAAGGTCAACTGAGTAGATTCTGACGACACCGGTTTAGTCGGATACAGAATACATTTGCCGCAGGAGTTTTATAGGTGTACATTTTATATATCACGTACTTGTAAAGGGAGGAATAAATGGCAACTTTTGGACCATTCAAGACCGGAGCAGTAAAATCTCACATAGCCCTCTCTCAACTGGATTTCCGGGAAACCGATCTGAATGAGCTGCAGAAGCATTTGCAGGATGCGCTCACAGAGGATCCGATTATTACTGATCCGACCAATATTTCCGTAAACCTTGAGAAGAATGACAAGAAACCGCATCTTGTTCTCATCGGCAAGGTACACAGCGAAAAAGAAAAACAGCGAGCCGAAGAGATACTTTCGGTTAACACCGGGGATAAAGTAACTATTGCGAATGAGCTATCCGTGGAGGCCTAGCCCCCTGATATCATCCTTCCGATTTTAGCACCGAAAGGAATATCTCTCCGTAGCGCTCAAGCTTGGCCCTCCCTATTCCGGGAATTGCGCGCATAGCCTCCAGGCTGGCGGGGCGCTGCAGCACAAGTTCCCGCAGGGTCCGGTCATGAAATATGACATACGGAGGCACATTCTGCTCCCTTGCAATCTGCATACGCAGATTCCGGAGGAGGTTCCACAGTGGTTCATCAGTCTGATTCATTGCTGCCGCGACAGCCGATGCATGCTTTATGTGCCGCCGATCGGCCTGCGATGCCCGCCCGGTTTCCTTGCGCATATGCAGCACCTGCTCTCCCTTTAAGAGTCCGCGGGCTTTCCCGGTAAGCACAAGGGAACCATGATTCTCCAGATCGACATGAAGATACCCCAAAGCAATGAGGCGGCGGAACAGGCTTCGCCACACAGCAGGTGATATATCACTGCCGATCCCGAAGGTGGATAACCGGACATGTCCGTTCCGCTGGCTGCGGTCATCCGTGTCCTTCCCGACAAGAACATCTGTTACATGGGTCACCCCGTACCGCTGGCCGGTTCGATAGACGCAGGACAGGGCCTTTTGTGCCGCAACAGTTGCATCCCATGTCTCCGGAGGCGAGACACAGGTATCACAGTTACCGCAAGGATCAGGAGCGTTCTCGCCAAGGTACTCCAGCAGCGTCTGTCGCCGGCAGCCGGTACCTTCACACAACGCGAGCATAGCCTCCAGCTTCTGACGCTCCACGCGCTGCTGCTGCTCGCCGGCACCGGAACCCGACAGCATCCGCCGCAAGCTGATCGCTTCCTGCAGTCCGTAGGCCATCCATGCGTTGGCAGGTTCACCATCCCGGCCTGCCCTTCCGGTCTCCTGATAATAGGATTCAATGCTCTTCGGAAGGCTCAAATGGGCAACAAAACGGACATCGGGTTTGTCTATCCCCATTCCGAACGCAATAGTGGCCACAATAATTACCCCGTCTTCCTGCAGAAAACGCTGCTGATGCTTCCGCCTGGTTTCTGCCGGGAGGCCTGCATGATACGAAAGTGCGATGCGGCCCTGGGAGCTCAACCATTCGGCTGTCTGCTCAACCTTCTTGCGCGAGAGGCAATAGACTATGCCGGCGTCGGCTGCATGATGGGTCTGCAGGAAATTCCAGAGGCTGCGGCGGGCATCACCCCCTTCATGTATTGAGTAGTGAATATTGGGACGATCGAAGCTGTTGATATACAGATCAGCATCCTGCAGTGAAAGCTGATCAATTATTTCTGCGCGGGTTCGCGGATCGGCTGTGGCGGTTAAGGCCAGGCGGGGAACATTCGGATATCGTCGGGCAAGCAGCGAGAGACGGCGGTATTCCGGCCGGAAATCATGTCCCCATTGCGAGACACAATGAGCCTCGTCGATAGCAAACAGGGAAATGGCCGCGCCCGCTGATCCATCTGCGGCATGTTCGTCGGCCCCCGATTGCCGGTTTAATTGATCCAGCAATCCCAGCATACGCTCGTGCAGCAGGCGCTCCGGGGCTACATAGAGAAGATCAAGCTCTCCGTGCAGAAGTCTATGCTCAATCTCGCGTGCCCTGACAGCAGGAAGGCTTGAATTCAGAAATGCAGCCTGCACCCCCATCTGTACAAGGCTGTCGACTTGATCCTGCATGAGAGCAATCAAGGGCGATACTACGATTCCAGTCCCTTTTCGCACTATTGCAGGAATCTGGTAACACAGCGATTTACCGCCGCCGGTCGGCATGAGTACAAAGGCATTCCGCCCCGTCAGGAGGGATTCAATAACCTGCTGCTGATTCAAGCGGAAATCTGAATAGCCGTAGGTTGACTGCAGAATTTTGCGGGCTTGGGTTATCACACCGAATAGTATAGCAAACAGGGCAACCCAGTACTACAGGAAACCCTGCGGAAGGAATCGCCCATTGAATGCGCGGAGCTTTGCCTGCTACGGGAGCTCGGTCCGCCCCATAAGGCTGCGATCGATTTCACGCGCTGCCGCACGTCCCTCATTAATGGCCCACACCACCAGGGACTGTCCCCTCCGGGCATCGCCGGCTGCAAACACCTTGGGGTGAGATGTCAGAAACTTCCCGTACTCGGCAGCCACGTTGCTGCGGGCATCAGTCTCAAGTTCCAGCTGATCAACAAGATACTGCTCGGGGCCGAGAAATCCCAGGGCCAGAAACACCAGATCGGCCTCCCAAATCTCCTCACTGCCGGGGATCTCCTCCATACGGGGCCGCTCGCCCGGCTCCTTGATCCATTTGATACGAACGGTGCGCACACCGGTTACCTCACCGTTTTCATTACCAAGGAATTCCTTGGTCATTATGCTGAATTCGCGCGGGTCCCTGCCGAACACGGCTTCGCTTTCCTGGTGCCCGTAATCACTCTTCATCAGGCGCGGGTAGGTCGGCCACGGTTGATCATCGGGCCGGGTGGTGGAGGGTTTCGGCAGCAGCTCAAAGTTGACCATTGCCGAACAGCCATGGCGCATGCTTGTTCCGATACAATCGTTCCCGGTATCCCCTCCTCCGATAACAATCACCTTCTTTCCGCCGGCATCTATGTGCCGGCCGTCGGCAAGACCGCTGTCGAGCAGGCTTTTGGTGTTGGACCGCAGAAAATCCATTGCAAAATGCACACCCTTCAGCTCACGTCCCGGCACGGGAAGATCGCGGGGATTGGTTGCCCCGGCTGCAATCAGTACGGCATCATAGTCCTCCACCAGCTGCTGCATGGTAATATCTACGCCGACGTTCGTGTTGGGACGGAAATCAATTCCCTCCTGCTCCATTATGCGATTGCGCTTCTGCACCAGCGCCTTGTCGAGTTTCATATTTGGAATACCATACATAAGCAGCCCGCCGATACGGTCATCACGCTCAAAGACGGTTACGCTGTGACCGGCCTGATTCAGCTGGTCGGCAGCAGCCAACCCTGCCGGGCCGGAACCGATTATTGCAATCCGCCGACCGGTGCGAACCGCTGGTATGCGCGGCTTCATCATTCCGCTGTCATAGGCTCGATCAATAATGGTTGCTTCATTATCCTTGATCGTCACCGCGGGTTCATTAATCCCGAGCACACAAGCCGTTTCGCATGGAGCCGGACACACCCTGCCGGTATATTCAGGGAAGTTATTGGTCTTCATGAGCCGCAAAAAGGCCTCGTCCCACTTCCCCTTGTACACCAGGTCGTTCCACTCGGGAATCAGATTGTCCACCGGGCATCCGTAACTGGACTGACAGAAGGGAACCCCGCAGTCCATACAGCGGGCACCCTGCTCACGGCGCTCTTTTTCGATCAGATGCTGGTGAAACTCCTTGAAATCTCCGATACGCTCCGTCGGGGGACGGTCGATAACTGTCTTTCGCGTATATTCCATAAATCCGGTCGGCTTACCCATGCACGGCCTCCTTGGTACGGCCGTCCCGGGATGCGGCCGATGCAGCGCTGTTGCCTGTGGTTTTCACAGAAGCAGCGTCACGCTCTGACTGCAGCTCCAGCACACGTCGATATGCCGGGCTAATAACCTTTACAAACTGATGCTTCACATCATCCCACTCACGCAACAGCCGTTCGGCTACCGCAGAACCGGTCCTCTGATGGTGCTCGGTGATCATGGCGATAATATAGCCCTCATCGACTGCATCCGGTGAAAGCATCTCAACCATTCCGGGATTGATCCTTGCAGGCAGCTTCTGATCCGGATCCCAGACATACCCGATTCCTCCGGACATGCCGGCAGCAAAATTCCGCCCTACGGCCCCAAGGACGATTGCCCGTCCACCGGTCATATACTCCAGACCATGATCACCAACACCCTCTACAACTACCTCGGCTCCTGAATTGCGTACGCAGAAACGCTCGGCAGCGATACCCCGAAAGAATCCCTTCCCGGAAATTGCTCCGTATAATGCCACGTTGCCGATCACTATATTTTTCTCGGCTGCAAAACCGGCATTTTTCGGCGGATACACCACAATGGTTCCGCCGGACAGCCCCTTGCCGAGATAATCATTGGCATCACCCTCCAGCTCAAACTCAACCCCGCGTGAAAGCCAGGCCCCGAAGCTCTGCCCGGCACTGCCCGTGAATGAGACATGCAAGCCGGCATCCCCGCCATCTGCCCCGGAAAGCCCGGCCAGACCGCGGGATTTTGCAATTATATGACTCACCATGGTTCCGACAGCCCGGTCGGTGTTAACAATCGGCAGCTGAATACGCCGCGGCTTGTTGTCCGCCAGCACCTGTTCAGCCACAGGTATGAGCTTGCGGTCAAGGATATGTTCAAGCCCATGATCCTGCGGAATACAGCAGATTACCGGAGCATCCTGCTCCAGAAGATTCTGCGGCACAGTCAACAGCCCGCTCAGATCTATATGTCGTGATTTCCAGTTCAGTACATCTGGGTCAGGCTCCAGACACTCGGTCATACCGACCATCTCATCAAACCTGCGGAATCCCAGCTCGGCCATTATCTCCCGTACATCCTCGGCTACAAACCGCAGATAATTCACTACATGCTCCGCCTGCCCGGTAAACTTGGCCCGCAGCTTTTCATCCTGGGTTGCAATCCCTACCGGGCAGGTGTTTTTTTCACATTTGCGCATCATTATACAGCCGAGAGTAATCAATACCCCGGTCGCAAACCCGCATTCTTCCGCTCCCAGCAGGGCTGCGATAACTACATCGCGACCGGTTTTCAGCTGCCCGTCGGTCTGAACAGTAACCCTGCTGCGCAGGTTGTTCATTACCAGAGTCTGATGAGCCTCGGCCAAACCAAGCTCCCACGGCAGTCCGGCATTTTTTATTCCGGTAAGTGCGGAGGCTCCGGTTCCACCATCGTGACCGCTAATCAGAATATGGTCGGCATGTCCCTTCGCCACCCCGGCGGCAACCGTTCCAACCCCAACCTCGGATACCAGCTTCACACTGATGCGAGCCTGCGGGTTCGCGTTCTTCAGATCAAATATAAGCTGAGCGAGATCCTCAATCGAGTAGATATCATGATGCGGCGGCGGACTTATAAGACCAACGCCGGCAGTTGAATGCCGCGTCTTGGCAATTATATCAAAGACCTTGTGCCCCGGAAGCTCACCACCCTCGCCGGGCTTGGCACCCTGTGCAATCTTGATCTGAATCTCGT
>CAZANF010000109.1:0-9399 GCA_964486425.1 uncultured Spirochaeta sp.
GTGCAGCAGGGGGTCTTTCAAGCGGTCAAGTACGTTCTTGTCGAGTTCGGCCTCGGTCCCCTCCTGCACAAGCCGGACCTCTTTCTTCAGTTCACCGGCTAAATCGCGAACCAGGCGCCGAAAGCCGTTGAACAGCAGCCCGACCGGAACCATATGCATATCCATGGCCAGTTCACGCAGCTGACGCAGCATGGATTCCATCTGCTCGCTTACCGAGGACAGGTCTTCATCCTGACGCTTCTCGGACAGCATCCCCAGCCGTGCATGCAGGGTGCCAAGCTCTCCAACCAGATTCACCAGGGAGTTCAGCTTGTCGGTTCTGACCTTTATGGTGGATGACAGCTCCACCTTGTGCCTGGTCTCGCGCAGTTTCCGAACGTACTGCTGCTCTTCCAGTGCAGACTGCAGCCGTTCGCCCGATATATAGCCCTTCTCGACCAGCAGCTGCCCCAAAAAATCGCGGTCCTGCATAACCGACTGCAGCTGTTCCGCCTCAATATCACCCCGTTCGACCAGCAGTTCGCCGAGCCGCTTGTAGGATACATCGGAATCCGAGAAATCATCTGCATCGATCAGCTCAATCTCCAGCCGCAGGGAATCCTGTGCGAACAGAAATACATCGCGGACACGTTCCTCACTGCGGTTGGTTGTCAACAGAATTTCCCAGCCAATCCTGCATGCATCCGGCTGCAGATCGTCGAGCACCGGCACCTCACCGGCGTACCCGATTATCAGACAGGTGCCCAGTTCATTCAGCTCCATCAGCAAGGCCAGCGGGTTGCCGCCGTTCTTCCAGACATCAGGATGCGGGGTGTACTCGATCCGGAAGGTGCGCAGCAACTGAGCGCCTGCGGCTGCTTCTGCGGTTTTTTCCGTATCGGAGTCGGCAAGCAGTCCGGCAGAACTCCCCTTGCGAGCACTGACCAGTGAGGAAATTGCTGCGACAGTCCCCGGATCTGCCTCCTGACCGGTTTCGCCACCCAGCGCCCCCTGCACCAGCCGGTTGATCTCATCCTGCGACTGCAGTGCTACATTGATTATATCGCTGGATATCGTCTCTCCGCTGTTACGGACCTGCTCAAACAATGCCTCCAGCAGATGCGTAACCTCGACCAGACCCGTGAACCCGAACATTGAGGCAGCGCCCTTCAGCGTATGCAGTCCCCGGAATGCAGTATCAATCAGCTGCAGATTCTCGGGATTTTCTTCAAGGTTGATAAGGGTCTGCTCGAACTCGGTGAGTATCTCGGCTGCTTCCTCACCGAATACATCCAGGGGATCGGTCTCTGTATTCATTCCTGCCATCCGTCCGCCTCCGCAAAGGGCTGCGGAAGCCCTGCAAATCCACCGAGCTTCACCAGCCGTTCCCGGCAGCTCCCCGGATTCACGGTAAACTTGAGCTTCCGTTCCCGTATGGTTCGCCCGAGCGACAGCAGCAGCTGGTACCCGGCAAGATCAATCCCGGTAATCATGTCCAGGTCCAGCTCCAGGCGAGCCTTCGGTACACAGACTTCCTGCAGACGGGTATGCACCTCGGACACCTCGGCATATGTGAGTTTTCCGGAAATAACCACCCGCTGTTTCCGCTGTTTCCTGTCTTCTGTTACCTCAATCATATTTGCAACCTAAAACTCTGTACGGGTCAGTACCTTGTCGATAACCCCCAGCAGCTGCTCCTTCTGAAAGGGTTTCGTCACCCAGCCTGTCGCCCCGACGTCCTTGCCTTCCTGTTTTTTGGCAGCCTCGCTCTCCGTGGTTACCATGAGCACCGGAACCGAGGGATGGACATTCCCGCTGCGAATACTCCGGATGACCTCAATCCCGTTCATGTTCGGCATATTGTAATCGGTAATTACCAGATCAAAGCTGGGATCCAGCTTGGCCAGACCTTCTGCGCCCTCGGAGGCTTGAACCACCTCATGTCCGCCGCCCTTGAGAATAATGTTAATCATCTGCCGCATTGTCGCAGAGTCATCAATGATAAGAATCTTGTGCGCCATCTCTTGCTCCTTAATATACTAACTGAAAATCTTCCTGCAGTATTACTCATATACCGGAAGGGTTATGGTAACATGCACAACCGGTACCGGCGAGTCTCCCGTATGATCGGTGCCGTTGCCGGCTCGAATCCACCCGTCCTGGCGCCGCAGCAGCTTGCGGCATACATACAGCCCGGTTCCGGTACGCCATTCCTCCTGCGGAATCTCGGTAGGAAACTGATCAATACTATAAAACAAATCAAAGACCATTTCCGAGAAATCATACGGAATTCCGATGATCGGCCTGCCTTGCGGGTCGTGAGCAGCAGCGGGGCGGGCGACATTCTGGACGGTTATATCAAACTGACCTCCCTGAACCGTACTGCGAAGGTCCATGTTCAATACTATCCGGGAACCCTCCGGGGAATACTTGATAGCGTTAACCAGCAGTTCATGCATGATGCGCTTTAAAAATACCTTGTCGATTTTCAGGGTTCCATGCAGCACATCCCTGGGCACCCCGACCGAGAACGGCCGCTGGTATTCCGACAAGCGCGCATGTATTTCTTCCTTGCAGTAGATTACCAGTTCCTGCATTATGGCCGGGACCTGATGCTCGTGAATCTCCAGTTCAATATTGTCTATATCGCCGATAAAGGTTATGTAGTCCATGATATTCTTCTGCGACTCGGCGGATTCAAGAACCATCTCGGCAACATCCCTGCTGACACGGTAGGTTCCATCCTCCGGTTCCTGCAGCTCACCCCGCAACAGATCCAGCCAGAGATAGCCGCCGGCCTGATTGATTGCCTGCGACAGCTGCCGAATCATCTGCTCGGTCTGCCGGATGTCCTTGCTGGCATACAGCTGGCGCCAGTTCACCAGCTTTTTGTTCTCCAAGGCAATAAGCTCGCGTTCCTGCTCGATCCGCTTGAGGGTTCGGCGGTGCTCGGTGTCCCGAATACACTTTTCCACCCGGAAAATCAGCTCCTCGATCACAAGCGGTTTCACAATATAATCATCGGCACCGCTTTTCACCAGTTCAATCGCCACCTGGATATCGGTATTACCGGTCAGAAACAGAAAGGGACAGTCCTGATCAATCTTGCGCAGGGACTCGAGAAACTCTGCGCCTCCCATTCTGGGCATGTAGTAATCGGAGATTACCATCTCGTAACCACCCTGGCGAAACTCATCCAGGGCGTCACGTGCACTCAGAAACCCAGTCGCCTCATACCCGTTTGCCTCCAGAGCCTTCTGGATTACCGCCAGGGTGGTCCGCTCGTCATCTACTACCATTACTTTTTTCACGCATGCACCTCGCTTTCCATAATGAAGGTTTTTACATCAAAATTCAAATCCTCCGATTTGCAATACAGCCAAATAGGAATTAGTATTTACCGAGTATCCATTATTATTAAGAGGTATGTATGAAAAATCTGAGACTTGGAGTCAAGCTAATCGGGGGATTTATCCTGGTCGCAGCAATTGTGCTGGTCGTCGGGATTATCGGATTGAACGGGGCCATGCAGCTAAGTGAAAGTATTGACGAGATAGGGGTTGTCCGCCTTCCAAGCGTTCAGGAGCTGCTGGAGGTGGAGATTGCTACCGAGGAGATGATTATCGCGCAGCGTTCATTGCTGTCTGCTCTGCTTTCAATGGATGACCGCCAGGAATTACTGGCTGGATTTGAACAGTCGGAGCAGGATCTGCATGAATCCTGGGAGAACTATGCCAGCCTGCCGGCTACCGAACGCGAGACCGTGCTCAGCGGCGAATTCGAGGATCAGCTGGATGACTGGCTGGAGCTTAACCAGCAATGGCGGCAGATGAACCGTGACTTCGAAGCGACAGGGATCCTCGACCCGATGGAACTCATCGCCGATTTTCAGCAGTTCCGCGCAGATCACTATGACCTGGAGCTTAATGCGGCAATGCTGCTGCTGACCGGTGAAGACTTCGAGGGCGGCGGCGATCCGACCCAGTGCAACTTCGGACGCTGGCTTGCTACTTTTGAAACCGAAAGCCAGGAGCTGCAGCAGCTGCTGAATGATGTGCAGGTACCGCACAACACCTTTCACCAGGCTACGGACCTCCTGCGGGCAGAGCTGCGGGCCGGCAACCGCAGCGAGGCACTAAATCTGTTCGAGAATACCATGATGCCTGCTTCGGAACAGGTATTCGACTATTTTGATCAAATTCTGGCACTCGCCGGGGAGGCCGATACGCTGCGCCTCGATGTAACCGAACTGGTTATGGGGCCTATACAGACCGAGGGCTCGGAAGCTACAGATATTCTGGATGAATTAATCACTCTCAATGAGGAGATTGCCGCCACCGAGGTTCAGGAATCGGTTGCTGCCGCCGAGGGAGTCATCTTTATCGTTACCGTCGGCATGTTTATCGGACTCATTCTTGCACTGCTGTTCGGGATTATCCTGACCCGCGGCATAACCAAGCCGGTAGCGCTGGGAGTAGCCTTTGCCAAGGCCCTGGCGGACGGAAAAATGGATACCGATCTGGATATCGATCAGCAGGATGAGATTGGTCAGCTGGCAAAGGCGATGCAGCGGATGCGGGACAAACTCAAGGATATTATACGCGAGGTGCAGAGTGCGACCCAGAATGTAAGCTCCGGCAGCGAACAGCTGAGCTCAGCTGCACAGCAGCTCTCGCAGGGAGCGGCCGAGCAGGCTTCCAGCGGGGAAGAGGTTTCAAGCTCCATGGAAGAGATGTCGGCTTCAATCCGTCAGAACAGTGACAACGCCATGACAACCGACCAGCTCGCGCAGAAGGCGGCTAAAAACGCCACCAGCGGCGGGCAGGCGGTCAGCGATACCGTGGATGCCATGAAGGATATCGCCGAGCGGATAACCATTATCGAGGAAATAGCCCGCAACACCAACCTGCTGGCCCTGAATGCCGCGATAGAAGCAGCCCGGGCCGGCGAACACGGCAAGGGGTTTGCAGTTGTCGCCAGCGAGGTTCGCAAGCTTGCCGAGCGCAGTCAGAAGGCAGCCGTTGAGATCAGCGATGTATCCAGGCGCAGCGTTTCGGTTGCCGAGGATGCCGGAAAAACAATTGCCGATGTAGTTGAAGATATCAAGCGCACCGCCGAACTGGTGCAGGAGATAAATGCATCCAGCAACGAACAAAACTCTGGTGCCGAGCAGATTAACCAGGCGTTAATCCAGCTGGATCAAGTTACGCAGCAGAATGCCGGTTCCAGTGAAGAGATTGCTTCAACCGCAGAAGAACTCTCGGCACAGGCCGAGCAGCTTGAAGAAACCATGAGCTTTTTCAAGCTTGATGCGTCCGCGTACAAGCGCGCAGCCATCGGGCCTCCTCCAAAGCAGTCCGGCAGTACATACGGGGCGGGAAACAAGGTTTCCAGTTCCGGGGGTCATCATTCCGGTTCCGCGCCGCACACATCACAATCAAAGCCCTCCCAGCAGCAGAAGCGAAGCACCGGCATCACCCTGGCGGAGGATACGGGCAGCCGGAACAAGGGAGACATGCCCAAAATTCAGCTCGATGAGGATGAGTTTGAAGAGTATTGAGCCATGAAGTACCAGGAAAAGACCAGCCGCAGCCGGCTGCACGAATACACCGGGATTATGACGCAGGCCTTCGGGTTGAAGGCGGAGGATACCCTCCGCTGGACCCCGCAGCATGCAGTCCGCACCCTGGTCCGGGAGAAGTCGATTGCTGCAGGGCTTATTATTTTCAACGGCGGTCAATGGTTTGGAGGAAGACGCCTTGTCTCCGGTCTTGTCGCCGGGGTAGCGGTGGCACCGGAGCATCGCGGCAGCGGCGCCGGGCGCCGGCTTATGCGCGGCATGCTGGAAGAACTCCACTCACAACGAGTGCCGCTGAGCGCACTGTATGCGTCCACATCGGCATTTTATCGCAAGCTGGGGTACGCCCTGGCCGGTGATTACAGCCGCTGGGATATCCCGTCGTCCGTGCTTCCCACAGCAGCAGGGAATACCCTCACCCCGGTCAAAATGGATCTATCGGACAGCCGGACGCAGGACACGGTGAACAGACTGTATACCGGATATGCACAGCGGCATGACGGAATGCTGGACCGCCCGGCGGTGTTCTGGCAGCGCAAGCTAACCCCGCATGACTCCAAACGACACCTGTATATTGTCTGTACCGATCCCGCAGATCCGCATACCACCGCACAGGGATACGTACTGCTGATCCATGAGCGCAGCGATCACCGCCTGGAGGTTGCCGACACTGCCGCAAGCAATGCCGCGGCGGCAGATGCAATCCTGAACCTGCTCGCTGCACATCGCTCAGTAACCGACCGGGTTCGCTTTGCCGGACCGGAGAACAGCCCGCCGCTGATGCGTATACCGGATCATGCGCGTATTACCCGCTGCGACAGTGAACGCTGGCTGCTGCGTATCGTACATCCTGCTGCAGCCCTGGAACAGCGGGGCTATCCATCGATATCAATCCGGCTGCGTATTCAGATTACCGATTCTACCCTGCCGCAGAACAGCGGAGAGTACCTGCTGCAACTGGATGACGGAAAAGCGACTGTCGTAGCTCCGGACAACTCCGCCAGACCCGCGGACCTGGCGAAAGACATCCCGGTAATCACCGCCACGGCAGAAGGGCTGGCAGCATTGTTCTGCAGTTCACATCCCGGGCAGCTGGCCGCGGCCGATCTGCTTGGAGGCAATGAGGCCGGGCTGAAGGCAGCCCGCCTGGTTTTTCACGGCGATACACCGTGTATAACAGACAAGTTTTAGGTATGTTTCGGGGAATTAGCTCAGCTGGCAGAGCGGTTGGTTCGCAATCAACAGGTCACCGGTTCGAATCCGGTATTCTCCAATTTTGTGCAGCATCTTCCATTACTCGTAATATTTCCGCTACACTGTAGCCTTATTCACACACTATCTGTAACGCATATGCGTGTATCCCGAGGAGGACCTATGCCAGCTCTACGTAGTTTGACCAATACCGCCGGCCGCAATATGGCCGGGGCGCGCAGCCTGTGGCGTGCCAACGGCATGAAAAAGGAACAGTTCGGCAAGCCTATTATCGCAATTGCCAACTCATTCACCCAGTTTGTACCCGGACATGCTCATCTTCATGACATTGGTCAGGAGGTAAAGAGGCTGATCGAGGAACAGGGGTGCTTCGCTGCCGAATTCGACACCATCGCCGTCGACGACGGTATCGCTATGGGCCACGGCGGCATGCTGTACAGCCTGCCAAGCCGCGAGCTGATTGCCGACAGCATAGAATACATGGTGAACGCACACTGTGCCGACGCCCTGGTCTGTATCTCAAACTGCGACAAGATTACCCCCGGAATGCTGCTGGCAGCAATGCGCCTGAACATTCCCACCGTCTTTGTCTCCGGCGGACCGATGGAGGCCGGGGTGGTAGGAGATAAAAAATACGACCTTGTGGATGCCATGGTCATGGCAGCCGACAGGAATGTGGATGACGAAACCCTCGCAGCAGTAGAGGAAAACGCCTGCCCTACCTGCGGCAGCTGTTCGGGGATGTTCACCGCCAATTCCATGAACTGCCTGAATGAGGCCCTGGGCCTGGCACTGCCGGGTAACGGGACGGTACTGGCAACCCATGTCGAGAGACTCGGACTTTTTACCAGGGCAGCCCGACGGATAGTCGAGATTGCCCATGACTACTACCGCAACGATAACGATGCCGTGCTGCCGCATTCAATAGCCACCAGGGCCGCCTTCATGAATGCAATGAGCCTGGATATCGCCATGGGCGGCAGCACCAACACCGTGCTGCATCTGCTGGCCATTGCCCGCGAGGCAGGGGTTGATTTTACGATGCAGGACATTGATCAGCTGTCCCGCAAGGTACCATGTCTGTCCAAGGTGAGTCCGAACTCGGATTATCATATTGAGGATGTCCATCGCGCCGGCGGAATCATGGGTATCCTCGGGGAACTGGATCGTATCGGACTGCTGGACACCAGTGTATCCCGGATTGACCATCCTACCCTGGCCGATGCCCTGCAGGCATGGGACATCGCCGGCAGCGGTCCGGCTGCCGCTACAGACTCAGAGGCACGGCGATTCTACTCGGCCGCACCCGGGGGATACCGCAACCTGGTACTCGGAAGTCAGAACGCCCGCTTCAAGGAGCTTGATACCGACCGGGCAGCGGGCTGCATTCGCAGCGGCGCCAACGCCTACTATGCAGACGGCGGCCTGGCAGTGCTCTTCGGAAACCTGGCTGAGAACGGCTGCATTGTCAAAACCGCCGGGGTAGACGAGAGCATCTTACAGTTTACCGGCACCGCGAAGGTATTCGAGAGCCAGGACGATGCGGTTGACGGAATACTGAACGGTCGGGTAACAGCCGGCAGTGTAGTTATAATCCGTTACGAGGGGCCGAAGGGCGGACCCGGCATGCAGGAGATGCTGTACCCTACCAGCTACCTGAAATCGCTCGGGCTCGGCAAGCAGTGCGCACTGCTGACCGACGGCCGTTTCTCCGGCGGAACAAGCGGATTATCCATCGGCCACGCCAGCCCGGAGGCGGCTGCCGGAGGAGCCATTGCGTTGGTCGAGGATGGAGATACAATCGAAATCGACATTCCCGGGCGCAGCATCAATATGAAAATCTCCGATACTGAACTGACCAGACGCAGAAAACTGCAGGAGGAACGCGGATCACATGCGTACACCCCGAAGGACCGTGTGCGCACGGTCAGTACTGCATTAAAGGTATACGCCAGCATGGCGACCAGCGCAGACCAGGGCGCATATCGTCGGCTGCCTGAATAAATAAGGAAAGGAAATGGAATCATCAACACCGGTTATTGAAGCCAGGCATGTGCACAAAAGCTATGGAAGCCTGAAGGCTGTCGACGATATCTCGTTTACGGTACAGCCGGCTCGGTGCTATGGCTTTCTCGGTCCGAACGGGGCAGGTAAAACCAGCACCATGAAGATGATCTACGGCAAGGCCACTCGTGACCCGAACGAAGAAACGGTTTTTCGGGTATTTGGCTATGACCCCGCACATGACGAGTTGAGCATCAAGCAGCTCTCCGGAGTGGTTATTCAGGACAACTCCCTGGACGAAGAACTCAATGTCCGGCAGAACCTGCGGATCTTCACCCGGTTTTACGGAATACCGGGCAAAATCGCAGAACAGCGGATCGACGAGCTGCTTGAGTTTATGGAGCTCGCTCATAAGGCGGATGTGCCGATCAAGAATCTCTCCGGGGGTATGCAGCGAAGACTCTCCAAAGCACGTGCACTTTTGAATGACCCTCGCCTGCTCATTCTGGATGAGCCGACCACGGGGCTGGATCCCCAGGTCCGTCATCTCATATGGGGAAAGCTCCGCGAATTAAAGCAGCGCGGGGTGACTATTGTCATTACCACCCATTACATGGAAGAGGCCT
>CAZANF010000110.1:0-3109 GCA_964486425.1 uncultured Spirochaeta sp.
ATAACCGCGCAGTCTGCCGTCTGGATTAACCACCGCCAGCGTCGCATCTGCATCCAGAGGAATACCGGTTTGCGAGGCAAACCCGGCTATGCTGTCCACAAACAGTACCGCAGCCAGTCCTTCGTCGACCTTGCCGCGATACACACCGCGGATTCCCCGGCGGATTAAACCGCGGACAAAGAACGGCGGGGATTCGATTACCGGAAAGTGATACATCAATATGCCGGCGGGCATAAGTCCTCGCTCATCAATTAATCGCTGCCACTGCAGAAGCTGCTCCTGCTGCTTTTCGCCGTTTTCCCGAGTAGTGCTCATTGCCAGCCCGAAAACTGCTGTTCCTGAACGAAGAGCATCCTGCGGAAACAAAAAATCATTTCCGCCAATCGTCTCAGCTTCAACCTCCGGGAAGGACTGAGCCGAAAGCTGCGGCAAAAATACTGTGCCCAGTAATGGATCGTCCCAGGGCCGAACTGGGGTATGAACCGGAGTACAGCTGGCAACGGAGATCGGCTGAGCAACTAAGGGAGTGAGGCCGGCTGCCGGCCCGGCAGCGTGCGAAACAATTCCGCTGGTCAGGGACCGGCACTCAAACTCTCAAACTTTTATCTGCATTGTCCCCCATATAGCATCCCCGGTACGGTATACTGGTAATTGCCATGAAGCATTTGTGTTTTGTCAGCGTTATCAGTTTACTGCTGCTTGTTTCCGCACCGGTCTTCGGTCAAGCGCCGATATCTCGTCCCCTGCGGGTTGCCCAGGACAGCGGCTGGCCGCCGATGTCGTTTCTGGATGAACAGAACAACCCGCAAGGTCTGCTGATCGACCTGTGGCGTGAGATTGCCCGCGAGCTGCAGCGGCCTGTCGAGTTCATACTTGCGGATACCTGGCAAGGCAGCATCGATCTGGTAGTCCAGGGTCAGGCCGATGTGCATGGCGGATTATTCTCCTCCCCTACCCGGGAGCAGATACTCAGCTTCAGTGATGAACTGTTACCGCTTAGCGCCTTTCTGTTCGCCCCTGACACAGAAGAGATTCAGTCGGCGCAGGATCTGGACGGTCTGGTGACCGGAGTGATCACCGGTACCGTCGAACAGGAGTTTATGGAAGCCTCGTTTCCATCATATACCCTGCGTGCATATAAAAACTACGACAATTTGATAGCCGCTGCCGCCGACGGCGAGATAGCTGCGTTTGTGTCCGACTACCCGATCGGTTTGTATTTAATGGAGCACCATCACATCCCCCTCGGATTCAAGCCGGTGCAGCATCTGTATACCTCACCGCTGAGGGCCGGTGTCGCCCGCGGCAACCATGAATTGCTGACGGCAATAAACCTGGCCTTGAACAACCTCGACAGTGATACGCGCGCTGCAATCAACCAGCGATGGATCCATACCGAAACCGTGGAGGTGCTGCCGGGCTGGCTGCTGCCGGTTGCTGTGCCGGTGGTGATTATTCTGCTGCTTGTCAGCTACAGCCTGATCCTGCGGCGCCAGCGGGCTCGTCTGGCAGCCGAATACCAGCGTAAAAGCGAGGAACTGGAGGCTGCGCACCTTTCCGGGCAGCAAAGCGAGGAACGCTATCGTCTGCTTGCCGCTAACTCGCGTGATATCATCTGGACCATGGATCTGGAGGGGGCCTTTACCTATGTCAGTCCATCTGTGCTGCAGCTGCGCGGCTACACAGCTGAAGAAGTCATGCAGCACTCTATAGAAGACGAAATCTGCCCGGACTCACTGTCCATATACTCCAGTGTCCTGGAGCAGATCCAGGCATATATCACCTCCGGCAAACCCTTTCCAGAAAGCCGCCTGGAGCTGGAACAGCCCTGCAAGAACGGTGCAACCATCTGGACCGAGACAGTTATCGCCCCGCTGCTGGACAGCCGGAACGAGATTCTTGGAATTCTGGGTTCTACCCGCGACGTCACGGAACGACGACAGGCCGAGCAGAGGATCGAGTTTCAGCGGAGGTTTCAGGAGATAGCGGCAATTATGTCGGCCGAGTTTATAAAGGCGTCCGTGAGCAATATGGATAGCAAGATCAACATGCTGCTGCAGTACATCGGGAATCTGTTCCAGGTGGACCGCACGTATCTGTTTTTGCTTGAGAAGTCGGGCACCCTGCTGACTAACACCCATGAATGGTGCGCTTCCGGCATTACCAGCCAACAGCATACCATGCAGCGCATGCCGGCTGCGACGAATCCCTGGGTTTTGAAGAAAATCCGGCAGAACGAGGCGGTCTACATCCCTGATGTTGAAGCGCTACCGGAGGAGGCAATCCAGGAAAAAAAGCTGTTTGCGGAACAGGGGATCCTGTCGCTGTTGCTGGTGCCG
This sequence comes from uncultured Spirochaeta sp., assembly GCA_964486425.1. Taxonomy (GTDB): domain Bacteria; phylum Spirochaetota; class Spirochaetia; order DSM-27196; family DSM-8902; genus Spirochaeta_B. The sequence goes on from CAZANF010000110.1 coordinate 2,340, forward strand.
GTACGGGATAATGACCACCTGCTGGGTTTCTTCGGACTGGACTCGGTTCGGGAACACCGCAGCTGGAACGAGCAGGACGTATCACTGCTGAAGGTCTTTGCAAACATTATCACCGATGCTTTAAACAAGATTGCTGCGGAGCGCGAGCTAATCCGCGCCAAAGAGGCAGCCGTTGCAGCGAGCCGGGCCAAAAGTGAGTTCCTGGCAAATATGAGCCACGAGATCCGCACCCCATTGAACGGTCTTATCGGTTTTACCGAACTCCTGCGGGATACCGGGCTGAATCAAACCCAGCAGCGCTACCTGGACAATGCCAGCAGCTCGGCCCGGTTTCTGCTGGAAATTATTAATGAAATTCTTGATTTCTCCAAGATTGAGGCCGGACGTATAGAGCTCGAATATTCCTGGGTAGACCTGCATGTTCTGATTCGCGACACAGCGGATATAATCACCGTACAGGCACAGGCTAAAGGACTTGATCTGCAGCTGCACCTGCCGGATGAACTCCCGGAGGTCTATACCGACGGGCTAAGACTGAAGCAGATACTGCTGAATCTCTTGAGTAACGGCATCAAGTTTACCGAGTCCGGGTTCGTCCGACTGGGGGTTGAATGGCGCCCGGTATCTGATGATACAGCGGAGTTCATTCTTGCCGTACAGGACTCCGGCATCGGGATTTCCCCGCAGCAGCAGGCCCGGCTGTTCGAGGCTTTCTCGCAGGCAGACAGCTCGACGACCAGACGCTACGGCGGTACCGGGCTGGGACTGGC
>CAZANF010000110.1:3209-9397 GCA_964486425.1 uncultured Spirochaeta sp.
CGGACACGAACGCTGTCGGCCAAGACTCTGTGGATCAGGTTGATCAAGTCCCCGCCGAACATCGGTCCGAACAACGGAACGACAAACTGCAGCCGCGTATTCTGATTGCCGAGGATGTTCCGCTTAATCTGGAGCTGTTTGAGACGATTGTCCGCAAGCTCTACCCGCATGCACAGGTTACAACTGCCCGTGACGGGATAGAAGCCTGCCGGGCAGCAGCAGAAATGCGGCCCCGGATCATCCTGATGGACATTCACATGCCGGGTATGGATGGGCTTGAGGCAGCAAAACGTATCCGGGAACAGAACATAGCCGAAGAAGATATCGCAATCATCGCCCTGACTGCGGGGGCAGGGAGCGACGAACGCGAGGCGGCACTGCACGCCGGTATGGATGATTTTCTGACCAAGCCGGTGCGTCCGCAGCAGCTGCGAAGGCTGATTGAACGCTACCTGGATTAATTCAGCATAGCATGGTAGAATGCACATTCTAATTGTTTTAACATAAAAAAGGAAAAAACCAATGAATCGTAACAAGCTGGGAACGTGGATTGCAGTCGGCAGCATTATGCTCAGCCTTGCTTCCTGCGCTACCATGGATAGATCACAGCGATATCTTACCCTCGATCTGCAAGGGGAGTCCGTACCGGTGATGCTGAACACTCCTGAAGAAGATGCAGGCACCCGTATGCTTACACTTGAATCCGGCTACCAGACAAGCACACGGACAGCTGCAAGCGGGGATGCAAGTGTGAGTATCACCACAGGTAATCCGATCAACCAGCCGCTTGGCGTGCAGCTGCGAGCGCTGTTGTCCGACTCACTGTTAGCAGTATATGTCCACAATCTGGAACTGGATTACATGTATTCGAGTAAAATGTATACTTCGAAAGATGATATACGCCGCCTGAACATGACAGTAAGGATCCTGCATCCATGAAAAATAGTATAAAGTTTCTGTTTTTTTGTAGCGTGATTTTGCTTGCAAGCTGCGCAACATATCAGCAGACATCGGAATTATCTCCGCTGGATTCCTCTGTACCCGTTTCCGCCAGTTCAAGCCTGCGCATTTAACAGGAGACTATTTCCGTCAAATCATATGAGGTAATTGACACCTTCCAGTTCGAAAAACATCTGCGCTCACAGTATCGGAATACATCTCCGATACCCCTCGACTTGAATGAAGACATTCGTAGAATAAAAGAACAGTATGGTGCAGATGCAGTCGTCGAACTGACAATCAGACTCAAAGAGATTCGCTCCGGCGGTATCGGCTGGATCCAGGCGGGAACGTTTACCGGATTCATAGGTGCTGGACTGGCCTTTAACGGATTGATGAGACTCATCATACCGCCACGCATTGTGTCAGAATCCGGCATGGAGAGTACTACACAGGATATGCTCACCTTTTCATTCACGGCCGGATCAATCCTGACGGTAGCCGGCTTTGGAGGAGCTCTATATCATCATCGGACCGGTAAATTCACCTATGTCTATGAAATTACCGGCAAGGCAGTGCGTATTACGAAAGATATTTCTGTTAGCAGCCCATAGGCGCGATTAGCACAGCAGAGACATTTACGCCATCTGAGAATCATAGCGATATCAACGTTTTTGGTATCGCTATTTTCTAACTCAAAATCCCATTCCGATCAGCCAGCGTGACAGTTCCTGTTCCCGCATTTTCCCGTCTGCGGGATGCACACCGAGACGCTTCTCGGCAACAATGCTGCCATCCAGCATAAAGAGCACCCGCTCTGCGCGGGAAGCTACTTTCACATCATGTGTCACCAGCATCACCGAGGTACCTTCCTGGTGTACGCTTGTGAGCAGATCCATAATATCGTTCGAGGCCCTGGAGTTCAAAGCCCCAGTGGGTTCATCACCGAAAATAATCTCCGGGCTGTTAATAAGTGCCCGGCAGATGCCTACCCGCTGCAGCTGTCCTCCCGACGCCTGGGTAATGTCGTTTCCGGCAATGCCGGTAATGCCGGTCTGTTCCAGCAGCCGCTTTGCCCGACGTTCGACCTCACGGCGGGTACGGTTTCCGCACAGATACCCCGAGAGCACAATGTTATCGAAGATGGACAGATTTCTCAGCAGATGTATTTGCTGAAATATGAAACCCATGTTTGTCAGCCGGATGCGAGCAAGTGCCGGCTCAGGAAGCAGTGACAGATCGACACCGTTGAAGAGCACACTCCCCGAGGTCATTCGGTCCATACCGCAGACGTTATAGAGCAAGGTGGACTTCCCCGATCCCGACGCCCCCATCACCGCAACAAACTCTCCACGTTCAACCGTCAGGTCCACTCCCCGCAGGGCCGGCAGTTCGTTATTCCTTCCGAGCATGTAGTGCTTGGTCAGCTGCGTCACCTCAAGCACCGGTGGATTGGGTTGATTCGTTTGCATGGTCTGCATGGTTTTCATCGTTTGCGTATTTTTCATTCTATTCCTCCGTGTATGTTCTTTTTTGTTATTCCACAATAGTGGTGGCGATACTGGTATTTTTGATGCGCGAAACGCTGACGGCCGTGGTCAGCACTATGGCAACTGCAAGCAGGAGCGGAAGTAACAGATAGGCATATAGAGGTCGAATTACAAAGTGGATCTGCGCCGCACCCATGAATCCCCACAGGAAACCAACCACCCGCTCTCCCAGTGTGTTGGACAGTACTGTTCCGAATGCAACACCGGTGGCCAGCAGTACCAGCGACATGCTGTAGTACTGAAGCCGAATATGTCGCAGCGAGAATCCGAGGCTCCGCATAACTGCAATGCGGGCAGTGTCTTTGATCAGCACCATTTTGAGAAAGAGTGCGGTTATCAGAACCGCGACGACCAGCCCGATTACCGTCGCCACTGCAACCACATCAGCCAGCTGTTCAATGGTCTGCCCCATGGTCTCATCGATGTATCCGTCCAGGTCGGTAATCCGTGCCGGATGGAACAGCCTCGAGTACTCGGCCGTCTTTCCGGCTACATCCACTCCTGGCTGTACATCCGCGATCAGGGTATAGCGAACAACAGCTTCATCCCCGACAGCAATTTCAGCCTTGGCCGTTCGCCCCCCGTTGGTAATGTCCTGGTAAATTCCCCTGATCGTCATACTCCGCTGCTCACCATTCACCTTCAGCAGCAACGAGTCGCCAATCCCCTTCTCCATGTCGCCGGCGCTGAGTACCGAGAGCGCGATCTCGTTCCCGCCACGCGGCGCTGAGCCGCGTATATACTCGACCGGGAACTGCTCCAGATCGCCTGTCTCAACCGCTATGCTCTCCTGCGTACCATCGTTATGCACAAGCGTGAATCTCGCCGTCACCAGCGGAGAGAACCGGGTAATATCAGGATCCGACGAGACCGTGTCCATCATCCCCTGAAACCGCGCACCGGTGAGATCGTTCTGGCGGAGGTCGATCCTGATATCGCTGCGGCCGATCCCCATGTAGCTGATCAGGGACGGATCGTTCATGGTGGAGTACAGGTGAAACGGAACCAGCATGATCACCGCACAGACCGCAAATATTCCAACCACCAGCACCAGCAGTCCCGGGCGTTGCACTACATCGCGAATACCCATAACCATGTTCACGGCCGACCTCCTTCCGGTGCGCAGGGGAAGCACACCGGCCCGTCGCAAGCGACCGTCGACTACACCGCTGCGAAGCGCATTCACCGCGCTGATGCGGTCGACCCGACGCAGCACCAGAGATACAGCACCGACCACCATTGCGTACACCAGCAGCGCACCAGCCGCAGGCAGCAACCGCAGTACCAGGATTGGCTCAGCTGCTCCCAGAAAGGCTGTGATGTTGGCGCTCAGCCTGGACCCGACTACCAGCGACACCAGATAGCCTGCTGCTGCTGCAAATCCACCAAGCGCGATGTACTTGATCATATAGATACGCCGAATTACCCGGCACCCGAATCCTATTGCCTTCATCACACCGATCTCACGGTAGTCTTCCTCGACTGTTGCAAGGATCGTGAATCGCAGACAGAGAATTGCAATCAGCATCAGCAGCAGACTCAACACAATGACTACTGCCGCGATCATGCCATCAGTCAGCGCATTGAACACCCGGAAAAGACGGTGGTCAACCGCCGGGCCGCGGTCAGGAAGCCCCGCTTCGGTATAAGCCCCGGCGAATTCTCCAGCTTGACTCGAATTGTACAGGCGAAACTCGATCAGATACTCCGTATCCGGGAGATGGGCACGAAGCTCGGCATAGTCCTCCGGGTGCATGAGAAAGCGCTTGGAGTGAATAATTGCAGGGTTCATCTGGGCATCGCGAACAAAACAGGCAATCCGGAACTCCCGGGTGACCGTACCGGCATCGACTTGGACAAGATCGCCGACCGCAAGATCGCGAGCCTCACGATAGTAAAGCGGCACCCCAATCTGGCCGGGATCCGGATACACCGGCAGGTTATCGAGACCGAGCAGGAAATCGAATTTGTCGTTCTGGATCACAAAACTGATGTCCATGACCCCGGTATCCTCGGCAGTGCTCCAATCTCCCAGTGTAAGGGACGATCCATCCACCGCGATCATCTCAACAATCTGATGCTGACTGACCAGGGGATTATCGGTCGCCCAGGCCTTTATACGGTCACGATCAAGATCTCCGGCATGCATCTGTACAACATGCGGCGTCATCGAGCGTTCAAACATCGCATCCAGCGACGTCATGAGCTGTATAACAAGCCCCGAACCGCTTGCCAGCAGAAAGGCCGACAGAGCAACAAGCATGAATATGACCACAATAATGACCCGATTTCGCATCACATCCCGCCGGAGAATCCGAAGCAGCACACCGGTCATGGATGAAGCCCCAGGTCCGCTGCCGCCGTGAGACCGGCGCGGAAAAAGAATGCTTCTGCAAGCAGCATAAACAAAGAGTATGGTGTTAATCGAATCATATATTCCTCCACATTTTCTGTCGTGATGGTTCCAGAATAGAACCGAAACTGTGGAGGTCATATCGAACAAACGTCGTGTTTCAGCATAATACGCCTACGATCTTCGTCGTAGCAGGGTGAGGAAGGTTAACTGAAGTCAGCCTCGAAGCCGGTTCAGAAGCTCAACACGGCTGCCTGCACCGACCTTCTGGTACAGGTTGTAGATATGGGTTCGTACCGTTGCCGGCGAAATCCCGAGCTCGGCAGCAATCTGCTTGTTGGCAAGCCCGCGGGCAATTAAAACCGCAATCTCAGCCTCGCGTGCGGAGAGGTTAAGCATCTGTCGTCGCTCGGCACGTACTGCATCCATAATCAGCGTTCCGGATGAGCTCAGCCTGAAAAGCCTGTAGACTGCGCTCATGGACACAATGTTCAGCGACAGGTACAGCAGGTGATCCAGCGAGAGGGTCGGCAGCCACGGAAGCCCGGCAGTCTCCACCGCAAACTCAATGAGTCCGGCCGGCGCACAGACAATCGCCCACAGTCCATAGGCACGAATCAACGACCGGATTGCGTCAGGCTCGGTACGATCGACAGAACCGCGAGCAGCAAAGCCGAACCTGGCCAAGGCAAGCCCCACAAGAATATGGCCGATGAGTGCCCATGCCCTTGCGGGATCAAGCAAGCCGTCCATAACCATGGCCGTACCGCCTGCTGCATCGTGACCGAGCACCACAATGAGCAAAGCGTTGGCTAGCGTCCAGAGAACGACCAGCGACACCAGCACATCCATCAAGGTCGGTCGGAATCGCCGCTCTTTGCCCGGCGGGAGCATTCGGTGTACCAACACCCCAGCGGTCACCCATACCGCCGAGTTGAGCAGCGCAAGCACTACCCGCAGCGCTGATGCAGCAATACCCGGAATTCCTCCCGGCAGACCAGCGAGATAGAAATAGACAACCAGTATTCCCATGCCCGCCAGAAACAGCGACTGAAAGACCAGGAGCGGCCCCATAAGCCGACTTTTCACTCGCAGCTTCAGCAGGGTGAGTGCCGTAACCCCCATGAATCCGGTCGCAAAAAATACGATGTAAAAAATGATCAATACATGCTGCATCGACTCCCCTATAGCCTGTGCGGCCCGGATTCATTATACCGGATTGGAGTATTATTCTCCATCAAGGACTGAGGCATGCGACTCTCCTCCCGCATAAGTTGCGAAATGTCCCAAGAGTGAATAAACTACTTGAACATACCACCGGTATTTGCGAACTTGAGTGAATCATA
>CAZANF010000111.1:0-1764 GCA_964486425.1 uncultured Spirochaeta sp.
ATTATTAGAAGCCGGCATACGAGATTCGGATAATGTCCGGAGCAGAGCCCGACGAGCGCAGTATCGAGATAACCCCGGATATTCTCCTTCCGGATACCATACTCTATGGAGCTTCAGAGCCACATGAACAAGAATGACCTCACAATACTGGCGGTAGACACGGGCACCGAGATTTTCCAGGCGGTATTAACCGCACCTTCAGGCACATGGGAAATCGAAAAGCGGTCCGGACTGCGGCATGCCGAACAGATCGCAACAGTCACACAGGAACTGCTTGAGCGAATCCCCTTGTCCGATATTGATGCAGTTACCTACGCCCGCGGCCCAGGTTCATTTACCGGCTTGCGGATCGAGGCTGCCTTCTGTAAGGGATTATGTGCGGTCGGCGAAAGCCCCCGGCTTATCTCCATTCCCACCCTTCCCGCTATGGCAGCAGCCTTCCGGCTGCAATACCCTGCAGAAACAGCGGAGCGCTTTCTCCTGCCGTGCATAGATGGACGCAAACAGCGGTTTTATCTGCAGCTGTTCGCACCCGACGGCACTCCCTGCAGCGACCCGGAGGATGCCGATGCCGAACGGTTTACCGAGCTGCTAAACATTTCGGGGATTCTTCCAGGAGAGATAACCGTACTCGGCCCTCATGCTGAACTGTTTCGGGAGTTTTGCGGCCTCAGCGATATGAGAACTGCATTTCCTTCCGGCTGCGCCCGGGGACTCATACAGCTGGCCCGAACGGCTTTTATGGAAGGCCGCCGGGATGCTGCCGACCAGGGTCCGGAATATTTCAGGGTAAGCCAGGCGGAAGAAAAGGGTTAGCCGTTATCTGCACTGTGCTCCGGCTGCTGAAAAGCAGAGAAATCCGGCAGGCTGGCAGCGGAACGTGAGGCCTGCATATTCTCCTGCTGAATCGCCTCATATACCTCATGGCGATACACCGAGACATTTTTCGGGGCTTTAATCCCCAGCTTTACCTGATCGCCCTTAACCTCAATTACCGAAATCTCTATATGGTCGCCGATGAGTATTCTTTCGTTCTTTTTCCTCGCTAATACTAACATGCGCGGGTCCTTGCCAGCTCTTCAAAGATATTATGGCGCACCTGCCACCGCTGATCCGTAAGGATAATCTGTTTGGCGCAGCGATTCCGTTTATTTATAATGATCGGTCCCTGGAGATTGGCTGTCATATGGCGCTGTTCTTCCGGAATAGTGAGTATGGAGAAGGTCAACAGCTCGTCCCCGTCCTGGTACTCGATATCCTCCAGATCCTCGATACCCGGTTCGGGACGGTAATCCGGTCGGAAGATGTGCGGATCTATCATCACAAACGCGACCTCGACCAGCTCGGTGCTTTGCAGCCAGTAGAACGGCTGCTGATGAGCATCCATCAGTACAAACTCCCTGAGCCGTTCGAATCCCGGCAGGCCGTTCGGGAATTCAATGCGCTGCCGGTCGTCCACTTCTATCTCGCCGTATGCCTTTGATGTAATTCTCATATGCTTGTCCTATCCCTCCGGTTATCAGCGTAAAAAGTCGAGCAGGGTTGTCTGCATGAGACGTGCAGATGTCGACAGCGCTGCCTCATGTGTGGTTTCAAGTCGCCGCAGTTCAGTAATTGCCTTTGTCATATCCAGATCTACCTTCTGCGAGTTCCAGTCCCCTACCACCAGCTGGTCATTGGCCAGCTTATCCATGCCCATTTCAAGTCGTGTATGCTGAGCCCCCAATCGACCCAGCTCACCCAGCATTCGATCCATTGCTGCAT
>CAZANF010000111.1:1774-9348 GCA_964486425.1 uncultured Spirochaeta sp.
CACCTACCTCAAACGAGCGCCCCTCAAGCATGGTATCCCGGAGGTTTATCACCATATCGAAGGCGCTGCCGCCGAATACCCCGGCTGTAGGCGCAAGATTATGCGGCGGCCGCTCATCCCCTGGCCCGAGTATACCGAGATCCTGCAGCACGGTGCCCCCATCGCGATCCTCAAGCCACATTTGCTGGGGACTGGTCGTTTCAAGGATCATGGAGTTTTCCACCGGATCCAGCCGCGCCCGAAGTCCAACCCCGGCATCATTGATTTTTGCCATAACCGCGTATACCGAATCCCCCTGCTGCAGCTGAACCTCCTTGCCCTGCAGACTGATCACTGAATTCTCGGGAACCTGGTATTCAGATGCATTCACTGTGGGATACACCTGCTGATTTTCAGCCCAGAAAACCTCATTTCCGGGAAAATTGACCGGCATGTGCACACCCTCGGCGATCTCAGCCTGGTTTTTGGTAATATCACCGGTATAGCGGACCTCGGTAATAAGTTCCTTGGCCGCACCAGGAACATTACCCGTAGCGATCGCAAAGGGCAGGCTTTCACTGCGGGCGCCCCCGAAGACGGCTTTTCCTTTCCCGTCCCTGGCGTTCCCTACCGCAACCATCTCCCTGAGAAGCTCATCCACCTCTACGGCCATCTGCTGCAGATCCTCTTCGCTGTACACCCCGTGCGCTCCCTGAACCGCCAGCTCACGAATACGCTGGAAAACCTCCACACCGTGCCGCAGCTGCCCCTCGGTAAAGCGGTGGGTATCAATTGCAGTACGGGAGTTCTTCTCGAACCGCTCAAGCCTGTTCTGAAAAGACTGCAACCGGGTCGAATGAGCAGCAGCTATGGGATCATCCCGCAGCTGCTGAATCCGCTGCTGGGAAGCCATCTGATTCTGCTTGTTCGTCATTTCAACCTCGCGGTTGCGCATGTGAAACAACATGTTGTTATTGCTGTAGTTTGTGCTTACTCGATTCATAATCTATTATACCCCCAGCCGATTTATTAGAACATCAAGCATCTGATTCACGGTGCTCATGTACCGGGCCGCTGCATTATAGCCGTGCTGAAACTTGATCATCTGAGCAAGCTCCTCATCCATGTTCACCCCGGAGATAGAGTCGCGCAGGTCGCGCAGGTCTTTCATAATCTGTCGCTCGGTATTCCATGCCTGCTCGGCCTCCTGCCCCTTCAGCCCGATTTCCGCAACACTGTCGGCAAAATAATCGTCGAAGGTTTCGGTCTGCCCGACCATGACCGAGGTGTTGCGCAGACTGGCTATCTCCAGCGCAGCTGATCCATCCCCTGGTTCGGCCGGCCGGCCATCGGTTACAAAACCGGCGGCAATAGTTGCCGGCTGGTTCCGGATCTCCTGATTTACCTCAATCCATGCCGACGGGTTTGCCTGCGGGGCCACGGCCAGATTCTCCACCCCTACCTGCAGATTCAGTACCGCATCGGCCTGATTATAGGCATACGCCCCATCCGCCCCTGGTCCCGAGAGAATGCCGGCGATACCGGACAAAAACTGACCGGAATCCTGCACATCCCGAATGACAAAATCAGGGTTCTGGGGATCTTCCGACGGGGTTCCCTTGAGTTCCAGTTGATTATGCCGGTTTAGACGGGCAACGACCTCTGCTCCGGAACGATTGATTCGCTGGACAACATCCTGTACGCGGTCGGTAGGATTATAGGCAACAGTTACCGGGCCGTCCGGACCCGACAGAAGAATCTCTCCCTGAATTCCAAGCTGATCCTTGGCCTCAAGCTGATTGGCGCCGGTAATGCGAAAGATATGACTGCTGTCGAACTCACCATCGCCATTCGAGTCCACGTTTCCCAGTACGTTATTCACCGCAGGGCGCTCGACGAAGAAATCAACCCCGGAGCGGCCGTTCAGGCCGGAGCCATCGCGATGAACATCATTCACCAGATCGACAAAATTGATGGTCATGTTGTCCAGCCTCTGGATCTCTTCCCGCACATCCCCGTCACGAAGCTCCAGATGAGCCGCCAGCGCCCCGCCGCGGGGCTGGAAGGTTTCATCGGTGTCCGCCCATACCACACGTGAGAAGCCCTGATTCTCCGGTTCCGGACGGGTCTCAAGCCGCTTTGCAATTGAGCCCTGTACAATATGCCGGCCGCCGACATATACGGAGAACTCATCGGGATCCCGCTGGTCGGTTTCGATATTCACTATGGTACCGAGACGCTCAACCAGTACATCACGGCGGTCATACAGATCGTTCGGGTTGTCCCCGACCCCCTCCACCTTTACGATCTCCTCGTTCAGCTGGGAAATATCACGGGTAAGCTGGTTTATTGTCTCCACATCTCCCTGAATTTCCTCCTCCAGCATAACCTGAATGCGATTGAGGTCACCAAATCGCTCCTGGATTCCATCCATCAGGGACTCACCGCGCTGTACTACGGCCTGACGCGCGGCCATCTGGTCCGGATGCATGGAGAGCTCCTGCCAGGAATCCCAGAATCGATCCATCCGATTGCGTATCGAGAGATCTCCCGGCTCGGTATAGACCTGCTCTACCATACTCAGGTATTCCTGCCGCTCATTCCAGTATTCTTCTCCATGGGCCTGCGACACCAGGCGTCCCTCCAGAATCATGTCGCGGACACGCGTAATGCGCGCAACCTCGACACCCTGTCCGATCTGGCCGGGACGTTCGGCTCGATTGAGTCCGGGACGATCAAGCGGGGGATAGGTCTCCAGCTCTATGCGCTGTCGGCTGTACCCCTCGGTAGATGCATTACTGAGGTTATGACCAACTGTCTGCAGCCCGATGTTATGTGCATTAATGCTTCGTTTTGCAAGTTCAAGTCCGGAAAATGTTGACTGCATACTGCCTCCTGATCCTGTACCTGATCCTATAAGTGATGGTTCACTACCATAGCCGGCGGCTGCTTACCCTGCAGATTCCCGTCACGGGAATAGATTGAACCGCGCGTACCCGGAAAGACCTCTTCTACAATCTGCTGCATGTTCTCGACAGTGCTGCTTACATAGGAGTCAATACCACCAGTAAGCGTCTGTACCCGGAGCACCGCAATCTTCAGGCGACGGTATAGCGAGGCAATCTCATGCCGATGCTCCTGCGGGAGATTCCCCAGCACCACGCTGAAGCGAACGTCTTCCGGCAGCCCAAGAGCACTGCGCAGCCGGGCAAATTCCTTTTCGCGAACATGTTCGCAGGAATAAATACAATCACTCAGGGCATACATCTCCTGAATAGCAATTTCAAGCTCGGGCCAGTCCCTCATGATTACCGCATGCTGCATACGCTGTTCATATCCGGCCAGCTCCTCCAGTAAATGAACCTGCTGCTGTAAACTGTTCTGAAACTCAGCGATATTATGTTCTAACTGCATGCATACTCCTTTCTGTATATGTCGGCATATCAGAGAAATTCCTAATACCCGCAGTGTTTTTTTTGCTATTACATTAAGTTTCCCGCAGTATCGCGTGGGGTCTCCCCGGCTTGTCCGTGAGCCGTGCCTGCGGTATAGTAGCCACACCACATGAAACGATATCTTTTTCATCCAGCCTCTCTGTTTCTCGTCATGTCCTGCTTGCTTTTTATCGGGCCGGCAGCCCGGGGGAATGCCGACAGTACCCTGTTCGAGGACAGTTTCACGGATATTGATCAACGGATTTCCGAACTGCTCGGCAGCATGAGTGATGAGGAGCGCCTTGCGCAGCTTCTGATGATCGGCTGGCCGACTGTGGAGCCTACCTCCGAAATCATGCGCTGGATTCGTGAACGGAATATCGGCGCCGTAAAAATCTTCGGCTGGAATGGAAACGATGTTCCGAGCCTGGCACGCGCAATAGGGCAGATGCAGACAGCAGCCGTCGAACAGGGCATTGGAATCCCCCTGTTCACCTCCACCGATCAGGAGGGGGGCTGGGTCCGGCATATCAAGGATATTACCTCAGTCACCCCGGGCAACATGGCCATAGGTGCCAGCGGTCTCACCCACGATGCCTATCAATCGGGCTACTATATCGCACAGGAACTCCGGTATATCGGTATCAACATGAATTTAGCCCCCACAGTGGACGTCTACACCAATCCGGAGGCACATGTAATCGGGCCCCGCGCCTTCAGCGACAATCCGCTGCAGACCGCCCTGCTGGGATCAGCATTCTTTCAGGGGCATCGTGCGCAGGGGGTGATTTCCACGGCCAAGCATTTCCCCGGACATGGAGGGGCACCGGGGGATTCACATCTTATGCTCCCTACAGTTGATATTCCAATGGAGCAGCTGTGGGAGCGCGATCTGCTGCCGTTCCGGATGCTGATTCAGGAGGGTATCCCCGCCCTGCTGGGTGGACATCTGAGCTTCCCGGAAGTTACCGGCGATGAAACCCCGGCATCATTTTCCCCGTATTTCAACCGCACACTGCTGAGAGAAGAGATGGGCTTTGAGGGAATCATTATTACCGACGATCTGTACATGTATGGAGCTATCGACTATGGAAATCAGCACGGAGAGAATGTTGCTGATTTGGTTATCCGCGCTATCCGCGCCGGTAACGATATGGTAATGCTTTCGAAAACCCCGGAGTTTAACGGGCAGATATGGACTGCCATGTACCGTACCTATCAGTCGGATGAGGAGTTCCGGAACGATGTCGACAATGCCGTCCGTCGCATCCTGAAAGTGAAACTCGGATACCTGCATGATCCGGATACGCGCGTACCTCTGGTTCCTGATACAGAAGAGCTGCATCAGTCCATACCCAGCGAGGCTACGCAAAAGTTTTTCCAGGAGCAGGCAGCCCGCGGAACCACCCTGCTGGGTGAAAGACTGCTTCCGGTCGATGAGGAGCAGCGGATCCTGCTGGCTGGACATAACTATGCCTTTTTTCAGGTCGGCAGAGAATTCTTCCCGGAGGCCGACGAATACAGATTCCAGAACCGGTACTTTTATTTCAGCAGCGCGAATGACCGCACCCGAATGCGCGAACTGGCCGCAGATTATGATATCATTATCTATGCGTTAGGGGATGTAAACTCGGCACAGGTGCTGGCTGAGCTGGAAGACTACCAGGAAAAGATCGTCATTCTCTCGTTGCTGTCGCCTGTCTACCTGCTGAATCTGCCCTGGGTGCACAGCGGAGTCGCGGTTTACGGCTGGACGGACAACTCTGTTCGAGCCGGTTTCTCGGTTCTTACCGGTGCTTCCGAGGCATTCGGCAGCCTGCCGATTCAGAGCTTGATGGAGGGCCGGGAGTGAATCTTATACGGCGCCATGTACGCTGGGAGAAGCTGAGTCCGACTACGTTCGGCGATCTCGCTCAAACCCTGAGCGAAGGCCCAGAATGGGAATATACCTCTCTCGTGGACAGGCTGCTGTATCCCTCCCGCTCGACAATGGTGATCCGCCACCGGGGCAATCTGATACTATGGGATCGAGGGGGGTTTGTCTTTCCTCGTTTCGTCTCAAACGAGGCGCCACCGCTGCGGAGAATGCCGTATATACGCTCCATTATGGGCAGAGAGCAGGATGTGAACCGGTTCTGCCGCTTGACCGGAACGCAGCCGCAAACCATTGTACCGTATCACCTTATGATGCGCTCCCCGGCGCATGTTACCGTACCGGTCATTCGAGGCATAGAGTGCTTTCCTCTCTCGGCTGCACATCACCAGGCAATACTCCCGCTGGAACTTGCGTATCAGCGGGAGGAGGTCCTGCTGCCCGGGCAGCTGCTGCATAACGCTTCAATCTCACAGCACCTTGAGTGGGTTCTGCAGCGCCATATCGGGGTCGGGGTTCGCACGGGCGGCCGGATAGTCGCGAAGGCACATACGAATGCACGCGGCGTGTCCTGCAGTCAGATCGGCGGGGTTTTTACGACCCCGGACCAGCGAGGAAAGGGTTATGCCGAGCTCGCTATGCGGGCATTGCTGCGCACCCTGCAGGCTGATCAGCTTCATACCAGTTTATTTGTCAAACCACATAACACCCCCGGCCTGCGCCTGTACAATCGGCTGGGCTTTGTAAAAACCGGGAGGTACACAATTGCCTATGCCTGATTCCAACTCTGTGCTCATGGTTTCTTCCGAAGCTGATCCAATCGTGAAGGTGGGCGGACTGGCCGATGCAGTATCGGCTCTGTCGGTTCATCTGCGCGCACAGGGTTTCGATGTGCGGCTGCTGCTGCCGAACTACCGGGAATGTGAGGCCGAACCCGTCGGCCGTTTTCCGATAGGTCCGGTATCCCTGGGACCGCACCGCTTCGATGCGGAGATATTATCCGCATATATCGGTGAGGTTCCGGTCTATCTGCTGGATATTCCGCAGCTGTATGACCGTGCAGGGGTATATGGACCGCGCATAGACCAGGCCTTTCCGGATAATCTGCTGCGCTACGGAGCACTCTGTGCAGTAGTCGGGAGTCTCTGCCGCACAATCCAGTGGCAGCCCGGGATTGTTCACGGGCACGACTGGCAGAGCGGGCTGCTGCCCTGCCTGAACCAGGCTGCCGGCGGGGACGAACCGCTGCGCAAGCATTTTCTGACGATTCACAATATCGGGTACCAGGGAAGCTTTCCGGTCGAAGGGTTGTCCGACATCGGTATCTCACGGGATACGGCTGAGCAGATGGGACTGATACATAACAATAGACTCAATCTGCTCGCCGGAGGAATCAGCTCCAGCGATGCCTTTTCCACCGTATCCGAAACCTATTCGCGCGAGATACAGCAGGATCTGGGTTTCGGGCTGGAAGACATTGTACGCCGTCGTGCTGCATATTTAACCGGCATCACCAACGGCACTGATTACCGGGAGTGGAATCCCGCTGCAGATCGCTATCTTCCTGCAAGATTCGACACTGCGGATATGGGCGGAAAACGGGAGTGCAAGCGTCTGCTGCAGCAAGAGTTCTCTCTCCCGGAATCCGGGCATACCCCGCTCATCGGCATGGTCTCACGACTGGTAACCCAGAAGGGGATTGAAGAACTGGCAGATCCTGCACACGGAATACTTCAGCGCCTGTGCCGCGAGGGGAAAATCCAGCTGGTTATACTCGGAGCAGGAGAACAGTGGTGCGAGGATGAACTGCTGCGCCTGTCTGCTCTGCACAGGAACCTGGGGGTGAAAATCGGATTTGATACCCCGCTTTCCCATCGCATCGCAGCGGGGAGCGATTTCTTCCTTATGCCCTCACGCTATGAACCATGCGGACTGAGCCAGCTGTATGCGATGCGATACGGATCACTCCCGCTGGCAACAAAAACCGGCGGCATTGCAGATACCGTAGTGCACGAAGAAACCGGATTCCTGTTTCCGAGGGCAAACCCACAGGCGATTTACGACAGCATTGAATGTGCAATACAGGTGTACCATGCTCTGCCGGAGCAGTATGCAGCGATGCAGCAAAAGGCGATGCGGCAGCGCTTCACCTGGGAGCAGTCCGCCAAACGCTATGCGGATGTATACCGCCGGATGCGGGCATAGAGCCGTCGGCGTCGATGATCCAGCTGCGCTCCCCCGGGCAGCGGCTCAAGCACGGCAAGGGCCTTGTGCACATCCTGATATCG
>CAZANF010000112.1:0-9303 GCA_964486425.1 uncultured Spirochaeta sp.
CCGATTGTGCTTGGGGCAGATGTGTACAATACAATTTGAATATAATATCCGAGCCGATAAACTGGCTTTCTATACCGCGGATGACACAGGGGACCGTATCTTTTATTCAATGGTGGCAATGGTTCGGCTATACTACCATCATATTTCAGGCTGGACTCAGCGCGATCAATGTAGATTTGTATCAGGCAGCTGTTATTGACGGTGCCAGCAGGAGTCAGGTATTCCGGCATATTACCTTGCCGTTGCTCAAGCCGACCATTACCTATGTTATGATCACATCACTTATCGGAGGGATGCAAATATTCGATATCCCAAGGGTGCTTACCAATGGACGGGGCGCTCCGGATAATGCCCTCACGACCATGGTGTTGTATCTGTATAATCAGGCGTTCAGGAATTATAATGTCGGGTATGCCGCAGCAATCGCCTATGTGCTGTTTATTATGATCATGATTATGTCGATTATTTCATTCAAGATTATTCACCTCGAGAAAAAGCCTTCTTCACAGTTGTCGAAGAAAAAGCCCTTGGCTGTACTGGCAGATAAAGCACCGAAGGGGGTAACCGTATGACACTGCACAAGCAAAATCCAATCGGCAGGGTTATCCTGTATGCATTTCTTGTTTTTCTGGCTCTCATCTGTGTAACCCCGTTCTACATGATGATTATCAATTCCACCCGCAGTAATGTGGAGATATCCCAGAATATATGGCTGACACCTGGGGCGGATTTATTGAGAAACTATGAGATAATTCAGTCGCGGGTAGATATCTGGTCCGGTTTTACTTCCAGTTTCATAATTACCGTGCCCTCTATTATGCTGGCGGCTTTTTTCAGTGCAATGACTGCTTACGGATTTGCCAAGTTCAAGTTCAAGGGGAGAGAAGTTCTTTTCTGGTTCGTACTCGGGACGATGATGATTCCGCAGCAGCTGGGGCTGATCGGGTACTACAATTTAGTTCTCGCAATGGGGATGATTGATACCTATGCACCGCTTATTATACCGATGATTGCCAACGCGGGGATGGTGTTCTTCATTCGAGCCTATATTGAGCAAAGTATAAGTGACTCGCTTATAGAGGCAGCTGTCATTGACGGTGCCGGGGAGTTCTATATCTTTACCAGATTGATTATTCCTTTGGCTATGCCTGCTATTGCAACAATGTCCATGTTCACCTTTATCTACAAGTGGAACGACCTGATAACACCAATGGTGCTGCTGCATTCTTCCGAAAAGTTTCCCATGCCGCTGGTTATTTCGAATATCCGTGGTTTGTATGAATCCAATTTCGGTGCGATATATCTGGGTGTTACGATTTCAATTATCCCGATCCTGCTGGTTGTTGTGGTTTTCTCCAAGGCCATTATCAGTGGTCTGACTATTGGTGCTGTAAAGGGATAATACATGTCCGTTGTCAACAATCCTGTTTTACGGGGATTTAATCCCGATCCTTCAATCTGCAGGGTCGGGAATGATTTTTACATTGCCGTAAGCACCTTCGAATGGTTCCCCGGCGTGCTGGTGTATCACAGTCGCGATCTGGTGAATTGGCAGCTGACTGCTCGTCCTCTGGATAGAAGCAGTCAGCTGAATATGGCCGGTAACCCTGCCTCCGGCGGGGTCTGGGCTCCGTGCCTGAGCTTTGCCGATGATAAATTCTGGCTTATATACACGGATGTAAAGGCGTGGGCCGGATCGCCGCCTGAATACCGTGATGGATTCAAGGACACGCATAACTATCTGGTCTGCGCGGAGGCGGTGCAGGGACCATGGAGCGATCCTGTCTACCTGAACTCCAGCGGCTTCGATCCCTCGCTGTTTCATGACAAAGACGGCAGAAAGTGGCTGGTAAACCAGATATGGGATTACCGACCGGGAAAAAACAGCTTTGCCGGTATTATTCTGCAGGAATATTCAGTGAAAGAAAAACGCCTCGTCGGACCGCGTACGAATATTTTTCGCGGCAGCCGGCTGGGGCGAACAGAGGCGCCGCACCTGTATCGCAGAGGTGACTGGTATTACCTGATGACGGCTGAAGGCGGCACCTCTTACTCACACGCAGTTACGATTGCCCGCAGCCGAACAGTTGAGGGGCCGTATGAGCTGCATCCGCAAACCCCGCTTTTAAGCTCGGTTGAGGATTGGAATGCGTATCAGCAGGCCGAGACCGGCGACGGGGATATACAACCGGCCCTCTGTGACGGGCTGCAAAAGGCCGGTCATGGCAGCATGGTTCCGGTAACTGATGATGAATGGGTTCTTGCGCACTTGTGCGGACGCCCCTTGCCGGGCACTCTGCGCTGCCCTCTCGGGCGGGAAACCTCCCTGCAGAAAATTGTCTGGAAGAACGACGAGTGGCCATGGCCGGAAAGCCGGGTTCCCCTGGATTTTGTAGTCTTCGACAGCATTGCAGCCGATGAGTCAGTGGAAGCAAGGACAGTGTGGCGAGAGGATTTTGATGCGGCTTCATGGGCGCTAGAGCTACAGACCCTGCGTATACCCGCAGAGGAGAAGTACGATCTGCATTCCCGACCTGGATGGGTCGGCCTGACCGGTGGCGAATCTCCTGAAAGTACCTTTGCACAGACCATATTGGCCCGTCGTGTACAGGCCTTTGACTGGCAGGCTGAAACCCGAATGTCGTTTGTCTCGACAGATTTTCAGCAATTTGCCGGTTTAATCGTACGCTATGATGAGCGAACGCAATACATTCTGCGTCTTCATGCAAATGATGATGGTCGGCCCTCACTTGGTATAATCGTATACGACAAGGGTACTCTCAGCCTGCCATTGAACGAGAATGAGGTGCCGATTGATGCTCCTGAGGTTTTCCTTGGGGTACATGTGCATGGTATTCTGCTGCATTTTCGCTGGAGCCCGGATGGAAAGGTCTGGCACAAAATTGGGCCGGATCTGGACGCCTCCAAGCTGTCGGATGAATATGCCATGCCGATGGGCTTTACCGGTACATTTGTAGGCCTCTGCTGTTATGATGTGAGCGGGCGCAAGGCCAAGGCATATTTCGATTACCTTGAGTATCGGGAACTGGCGTAATACTATCTTGTATCTTTGGTCATGAATGAGTAAATTTCCCCCTATGAAAATCATGCGTAAAATCCAGCTTGACCGGATGAATCAAATTCGGCTCGGGCTTTTTTTTGTCCTGCTCGGTATCGGCGGACCTCTTACTATAGCTGTCCCGAATATTTTGACCGGATTATCTTCCGCAGTCGAGTTGATGCAGTCGGCAAGTGCCGTGCTTGGTATATATACAATTGTATCTGTAGCAGCCGGCGGATTCCTGTTATCGTTTCTTATCGGCCGGGCTGTAAAACCAAGAGATTCACGCGATGCAGACCGGACATGGCTTCTGCTGCGCAGTGCAATAATTGGATGGGGTATTCTGCATAATGTCGCTTTTACGCTTATTCTCCACTGGAATGCCGGGTTCATTCATGATGCAGTAGGCTTAATTCTTGTTTCCCTCTTTTCGGCTGCAGTCGGGCTGTTTTTTTCAATTTTCCTTATAAGCGGGTCCGGAAATGATATTGAACGAGCTGCCGCACTCTATTTGATTCAAAACAAGCAGCAGGCCATGAGCGAACATCTGAAATTTGCCGGGCTTACCAGTAAACTGTTCATCAATATTACCTTGAGTATTACTGCGTTCCTGTTTGGCGGAGTTGCGGTCAGTCTTTACGGAATATACGCCGGTAACAGTATTCTGTTTGCCTTGAGCCGGTCAGCAGTAGTTGCGTTTCCTTTTCTTCTGCTGAGCGGTGTGCTGGTATTGCTGCTGAGGCGAGTTTTTTCAAAGCCGATGGAGCTGGCCGTGAAACCGATTCAGGCCCTGCAGCACAAGGATCTAACCCAAAGCCTGCCGGGGTAAGCCGTGATGAAATCGGCGTAGTTTTTTCTTCCCTGAGCACATTTTTAGACGGTTTGCGTGTTTCTATAGCCGATGCTGCGCAACTTACCCATCAGAACCTTGATCGCAGCTCAGATGTTGATGCTCGAGTTGAACAGCAGAATCAGGCCCTCGGCGATGTGCAGGAGAGTATACAGGACATCAGTGAACTACTCCATAAGCTCTCCCAGGGTGTGGAGAGCAGCGCAGGTGCCAGCGAACAGATATCCCGTACTATTGAAAGTCTGGACGGACAGATTTCATCCCAGAGCGATATGATTATGGAGACCCTTTCTGCGACCGAACAGATGGCCAGTTCAGTAGGGAATGTGGCAAATATTTCCAGACAACGCCGGGATTCCGCCCAGCAGTTGCGTACAACCGCTGCCGAAAGCCGGCAGCAGCTTGAAAATGCGCTTGAGGCAATGCGTGAGGTTACGACCGAGGTTGATGAGTTAATGGGAATTAATCAGATGATTGCCAAGGTCGCAGCCCAAACCAATCTGCTGGCAATGAATGCGGCAATTGAGGCTGCACATGCCGGTGACGCCGGACGCGGATTTAGTGTAGTGGCAGAAGAGATTCGATCTCTCGCATCATCTGCCAGTCAGCATTCGCAAAATACTACCGGATTTCTCAAGCATATGGTGCAGAGTATTACCGTTGCAAACTCAGCTGTGGACAAGTTGCGGACCTCTTTCGAAGAGGTTGATACCGAAACCTCTGGTGCCGTTCGCTCTCTTGAGGAAATCGCTGGAGCGGCAGCCGAAATGACCGAAGGGGCTCAGCAGATTCGCATGCAGATGACCAGCTTGAGTGAACTCAACCGGGGAATAACAGAGGGGTCAACCGAAATAAAGAACGGAATGCAGGAAATCACCACTGCAACCCACAGCTCGAATGAAGCGTCCATGGAAGCCGAGGGATACCTCAAAACAATACATCGGCGTGCTGCCGAGCTTGCCCGGGCAGCAAACGCTATTGGAGAAGCCTCCCAGTCCCTCAGGGATGAGGCCCGTAAGCTCTACGATCAATTCATCGAGTTTACTATTTGAGACTGCTTGCTTCATAGCTGTGTAATACCTGATGCTGCAGGATATTGCGACGCTGTTCCAGTCTGTGTAGACTAGGCGGAGCAGAAAAATTCCTGCAGAGGAGGTACTGTGATTTCATCCCAATTGGTATTCTGGTTTGCTCTTGCTGCAATTGTTTCTACATCTGTCTCGATAGCCGTGCTCCTGCTCTCTTCGCCCGGCAAGTATCCTCCCTGGTTCCCGTATTTTCTCTTCCATATAGGGGCCTACACCCTGTGGCTTTTTGTGCATTCCTTCCTCTTCTTCAATCTGGTGCTTATGGATAGCGCCTCCCCTGCCGTTGCCATAGGAGGCGAGATGTTTCACCTGCTGGTCTCGATAATAATTATGTTCACCTATCCGCCTTTCATTTATAAAATCACCGGAATCCGGGAGAGCGCACGTATCCGCCTGTTTAATATTGCTGTGCCTGGAATAATCCTGGTATTTTTACTGGTCTCCTTCGTTATCCGCTCGTTTGTTCTGCTTTTTTTCGTAAATGTCATTTTTAATTCCTGCCTGCTGGGATTCAGTATTTTTGGATACATTAAGTTGAGGCTTAGCGAGGCTGCCGGCCTGAGGGCAGCCATGAAAAACTTCCTTGGCATTGCTGTGGTATTGTATGTCTTTCTGGTGCTTTCTGCGCTGTTAGTGTTCATAATCCCGGCGGAGTGGTTCGCTGATATAGGACTCTTGTTTACTGCGTTGTTTTGTGCGGTCTGGAGCCTCCTGATGATTCGGGAGCGGATCAGCAGCGGTGCGGGTCGGAGAGACAGAAATATGGTAAGCGACTCCTTTATCCGGGATTACAGGATAAGCCCCCGTGAGCAGGAGGTTCTGGAGAAGCTTATCCAGGGGAAAACACAGAGGATTATCGGTGACGAGCTTTTCATCAGTACCAGAACGGTGGAGGCACATGTGCACAAGATATATCGGAAGGCCGGGGTTGGTAATCGCATGGATTTGCTGCTGGCTCTGCAGAATACGTAGTTTCCACAATAGTCTCCAGATCTTTTCCTGCCTATGATGAAACCTTATCAAGAGTTGACTTTGTACAGGAGGTCATGTGACAGCAATATCTTGTAATAATTTGAGCAAGCAGTATCCGGGAGGAGTGCTTGCCCTCTCCGAACTGACACTGGAAGTAGAGGAAGGCACGGTGTTCGGATTTCTTGGTCCGAACGGAGCGGGGAAGTCCACCACGGTCCGAACCCTGAACGGAACACTGTCCGCTACCGCAGGTGAGTTCAGTTTTTTCGGCCGCCAGGCGGATGGCGCGGAAATCAGGATGATAAGCGCCACACTCAGTGAGACGGCACGGATGTATGAACAGCTTTCGGCGATGGAGAATCTGGCATTCTTCGGTACCCTCTACGGAATGAGTGTTTCCGATATTCGGGATCGCTCCCGATATCTTATCGAACGACTGGGGCTGGAGGGCAGGGAGAGTGACAAGCTCGGTACCTACTCCACGGGTATGAAGAAGAGAATACAACTTGCCAGGACCTTGCTTCACCGCCCGCGTATCCTTTTTCTGGATGAACCTACGTCGGGACTGGATCCGGAGGCCTCCCGTGAGGTGACCGACCTGATTCGTGATCTGGCCGTCTCGGAGGGGACGACGGTATTTCTGTGTACCCATAATCTCCCCGTGGCAGAGAGGGTGTGCGACAGAGTGGGGTTTCTGGAGAAGGGCCGTCTCATTGCGTCGGGGAGTCATGAAGAACTGACCCGGGGCATCGGCTGGGAGCAGCAGCTGGAGCTGACCCTGCTTTCTCCTGGACAGAAGGAGAAGAGAACCGAGAGCCGCCCGATTGCGGACATTGAGGATATCAATCGACACCTGAGAGCAGCTATGGATGACGGTAATGTTGTCCTCGAGTCGAGACTCCCCCAGCCGAGTCTCGAGGAACTGTATTTTGCCTACCTGGGAGTGAAAAAATGAAAGAACGAATACACAAGCGACGAATCGGGACGGTTATACGGAAGGATTTGCGAGAGATTGGGGCGGCGAAGATGGTTCTGCTTCCGATGATAGTGGTCCCGGTGATTATGGCCGTGTTTCTTCCGGCGGTAATAATTGTGACTGTCGGGGTTGGCGGAACAGATATGATGAACGGCGTGGAACAGATTGAAAGCCTGATCCCGGACTATCATTTTCCGGAAAGCGTTACCGATCTTACGCACCGGCTGCTGTATATCTTCCTGAATTTTACCTTTTTGCCGCTTTTCCTGATTATCCCGCTCATGGTTTCCTCCATTATTGCGGCCAACGCGGTGGTAGGTGAAAAGGAACGGGGCACCCTGGAAACCCTGTTGTATACACCGCTGACCAACAGAGAGTTTATTGTCGGCAAGCTGCTGGGAGCCTTCCTGCCCGGAGCCTTGATTGCCCCCCTGTCTTTTATTCTGTATTTCGGGGTGGGTAATACCCTGTCTCAGCTGATGTTCGGTCTTTTCCTGGTTGGTTCGCCCGAGTGGATCCCTGCATTGCTGCTTCTGTCACCTGCAGTTTCCCTCCTGGGGCTCTCCGTGACCCTTCTGGTTTCGATTAAAACCAGGACCTTCATGGAGGCGCAGCAGATTTCTGCAATGGTCGTTGTCCCCCTGGTGGCTATGATGATCGCCCAGATCTCGGGGCTTATCGTACTTAACATGCTGTACCTGGTCATTGTTTCGGTAGTGACGCTGTTGATTGATTATGTGCTGATCACGCGACTGATTCCGCGGTTTGATCGTGAGGAGATTATTGCGAGATTGTGACATTGTCAGTTGAACCATTAATCCCGGCTGTAATAACCGAAAAACCTTGACGCAGCTCGCGACACCGCTTACGCTTATTTTATATCGATAGATAATTATTAATACGGCATGTGCCGTATCGTACATACAGCCCTAGATGCAGCTCCAGCGGTGTGCCCCGAATTTTCAGCGCAAGATGCGCAGCAGATATATGAAAAGGGGGATTGTATGGGTTCTCATACCGTGCAGACTGCGTCGGTCGGGCGGGAAGCCCGCGACCTGTCGAGGCTTGATCTATCGGGATTGTCGGATTTTCTTGAAAAGCATAAGGGAATGCCCGGAGTACTGATTCCGGCGCTCCAGTTTGCTCAGGATACCTATGGTTACCTGCCGGAGGCCGTTCTCCACCATATCAGCCGTGCTCTTCACATACCTTATAGCGAGGTAACCGGTGTGGTCGGCTTCTACTCCTATTTTTCAACAGTACCAAAGGGTCGACATACTGTTCGGGTTTGTCTTGGAACCGCGTGCTACGTACGCGGCGGGAAGGCGGTTCAGCAGGCCATGGAGCGGGAGCTGGGCATTCCGGATGGCCGGACGACCGATGATCGTTGTTTTTCATTACAAACCGGCCGCTGTTTCGGGGCATGCGGACTGGCGCCGGTGGTGATGGTGGATGATACCACCCACCAGCGCGTATCGCCTGCCAGGGTACATGAACTGTGTGATCAGTACCGGGATACGGAGGATGATCATGCCTAGAAAACAGCGTTTGGGTTCTGTTCGGGATTGGGAGGCATTTCGCGCCTTTTCTATTGAGGTTGAGATGCCGGGGGCACCTGCTCTGCATGTGTGCTGTGGCGGGGGGTGTCTGGCGTCCGGGTCGCAGCGGGTGATGCATGCGGCAGAAGATGCGGTTGATCGGCGAGGTTTGAGACTGAAGGTGGTCCCCTCCGGTTGCCTCGGGCCATGTTCGAAGGGACCGGCAGCCAGGTTTGAGCCAGGCGGTATTCTGTTTCAGAACTTGACCGAGGATGGTGTCCGTGAGCTGATTGGGGAATGGGACGACAGTGAGACCGAGCCGGTTTCCCGCCGGCACCCTTCCCGCTGGGAAGAGGGAGACAGTTTTCTGGGCAGGCAGAGAAAGGCTGCACTGCGTTCCTGTGGAACGGTCGATCCGAATCGGATTGAGTCGGCTGTCGCTTTCGGCGCCTATGCTGCTTTTGCCACTGCGATTACCGGTAACAGTCCCGAGAACATCATTACACAGCTGAAGGATTCCGGACTCAGGGGACGCGGGGGAGCCGGCTTCCCGACGTGGCTGAAATGGCAGAGTACCATGCAGCAGGCCGCAAAACCGAAATATGTGATCTGCAATGCCGATGAAGGGGACCCCGGCGCCTTTATGGACCGCAGCATAATTGAGGGTGCACCGCATGACCTGATTGAGGGAATGGCCCTGGCGGCCTTCACTATCGGCGCACAACAGGGTTTTGCGTATGTGAGTGCCGAGTATCCGCTGGCGGTATCCCGGCTGCAGCGGGCGATTACCGAGGCCCGGAGGCTTGGACTGCTGGGCA
>CAZANF010000113.1:0-9255 GCA_964486425.1 uncultured Spirochaeta sp.
ATTAGCCGGCGCCGGGGTTAGCCAGATAATATCATGCTCTTCCATGTCCAGCCGCTTTACCAGTTCATACCCGGCCTCGGAATCCTTCCATACGTCCTGAGGAGTATCGTCGAAGAAAAAGCCGCCGTTTCCGGTGTATTCAGGGTAGATATCAATCTCATCATTGATAATCGCCCGGCGAATGACATCGGTTGGACCAAATTCAGTCCTGTCTTCGACCTCAAAGCCGTTTTCTTCCAGAATTATTCGAATCATATTTCCCAGAAGCGCTCCCTCGGTATCAATCTTGGACGCAACTACCACGGGTGTGTCGTTCACCCTCTCGGTTGTCGACTCCTGTGACCCTGCCGCTACAAGAAATGGTAAAATTCCAGCTATGACCAGTACAGAAAAGATTTTTTGTTTCATACAGCCTCCAGATACAAAATAGAACTAAAGCTTACAAGGGGTCAAGAAAATTTCTGTTTCATAAAGGATGTGCTGATATGTACACTGCGCTATGCAGAAGCGGGTAAATTGATTAGGATTAAACCAATGAGTGATACACAAGCACTGGAAAACCAGATTTATCCGGTCCCGGATTGCGTCAATCTGGCAGAAATGGAACGGGAGGAGTTCCTCTCCCAATTGGGTAATTTCACGCCTCAGGAACGGAGTATTTTCCATCGTTTGTGCAAGCGATGGGCACCGGAAATCCCGTACCAGCGATTCCTGATGAACCTTGACATCAAGAATGCTGCGGGTGATCTGAACTCACTAATGACCAAGCTGAAGAAACATCGCATGGGAACCATTACCTACCGAATGGAGGACGGGTTCAGAAAACCTGAAACGATTGTGCTTACCCCCCAGGACGGGGTGCTCTTCTACATGAAGACAGTTGACGACTATTACATTCAGCTGCAGGAGACGTTATCCGCACCGCTGCCGTACGAGAGCGATGTGGTAAGCCAGTACCAGCAAATACCGGATGAGCACATCCGCACTATTGATTATCTTGATCTGCTGCACATTGTAGGCGGCAATCAGGAGCCATATCCCTGTATATACCGGATTCCGGTACAGGATGCGGATTCGATTTATGCCACACCGACATCGGCAAAATGGCTGATCCACGCAGCGGTCGGTAAATTACGCGCCTTCTTTTCAAATCCGAACTACCTGGAGATTGCAGCCAAAATCCAGAAAAGCAGCCTTATCGAGATAAAACAACAGCTCGGCACACGGAACCCTGAGTTCTGGCGTGACCTCACCTCCGGGCTTCTGGCTGAAGAGGCTGCCATCAAAAGCAACCGGTCGGTTCGCATTGGAAAACGGTTTTTCCAGATCTGCGATTTCATCTGCCGCTACGTAGACAGCCAGCTGCAGCTTGCTGAAGAACAGAAGAAAGAACGCGAAGATCGTGACCTGGATATGAAATCAATTGCACAGGCTATAAAAGACGATAAGGAAAAGCTGGTAGATGAACAGCGCATGAACCACCTGATTGATGGACTCAAGGAGAAATACGGAGGCAAATTTGCCGCTTTCAAGGCTGAATTCCTGTCCCGCTTTACCCAGACCAAGGGCGGCGGACTGCCGATTATTATTCCTGTGCAGAAATCCTGGGTACATATAGATACCCTTTTTCCGTTGTTCAATGCCCGAATGGAATCCATCCAGACCGAACTGCACCGTCACTATATTAAAGTAATGGAGAGACAGCTGCGCACAAACAATCGGGCGAACAGCGATGTCTTTTACAGCAAAGAGAATTTCGAACTCGATATAATGGAAACCATCAGACAGATCGATCCCTTTTTAGCCGACTGCCTGGAGCGCCCGAACGTAATCAGTGAAGCGATGGTACATCATCTCAAGCAGCGTCGTAAAATTAACTCTCCTGACGAGCTGCGTTCCCATCTGATGCTGTACTTTCACGCGAAAACCCTCCTGTTCCTCCCTCTGGCACAGATATTCAACCTGAATCTCGGCGAAATCTTCCATCATGGATTTCTGCGTCTGCCTCTCTGGAGACAGATCCTCATTCGAATGCTCGGCCGTTACGGGGCCCTCGAAGAAAAATATATCGGTCGCTCATTCACCACCTACAAGCAGTTAATGAAGGATGAGATACGAGCCCGTGAAGAGCTCATGCCCGGTAAAGGAAAAAGCGAGCGGGATTCCGGGACGAGGAAGGATTCATTCGATGCTCGACAGCGGAGCAAGCAGGATGCAAAATCCGGTTCCGCAGGAAGCACATCCCGACGCAAAAAACCTGCTGCTATACGCCCGACAAAACGGCACAGCTACAACGCCAATGAGCGAGAAGAGGCATGGCGCAAATTCGAGGACACACTGAAGGGGTGAGGCCGTAATGCTTGAGTGGCTGATTATCGGGGGAGGGATGCATGCGGTATTCCATGCGCGAGGGCTCATACGGAAGGGATACCGGCCTGAGGATATCCGCATAGTTGATCCGTATCCACAGCTTATGCAGCACTGGTTTGCACAGTGCCGCCGGTGCGGCATGCAATACATGCGATCCAGCAGCAGCCACTGCCTGGATACTGATTTCCGGCATCTGCGCCGGTATGCTGCAGCGCACGGCTACGGAAAAGACCACTTTCTGCAGCCGTACAGCAGACCCAGCCTGGATCTGTTTCAGCAATACAGCAAAGACTGCATCAGGGAATCCCAGCTTGAAGACATCCACCTGAATGCCCTGGCACACCCCCCTGTGCGCCGGGACGCAGAATCCGGGGTGTTCCGGGTTCATACAGCTCAAGCCACTGCCGGCAAGCAGCCTTCAATCCGGCATCTGGATACCAGGCGCATCCTCTTCGCGGTCGGACGAAGCGACCCGGGGCTGCCTGCGTGGGTTACGAACCTGCCTGAAGACCGATACTGGCATGTACTGAATCCCGCACGCGGGATGGAAATACATGAAATCCCCACCGGCGAGAATATCGCAGTTGTCGGTTCCGGGATTACAGGAATCAGTACGGCGATAGCCCGAGCCGAGCAGCTCATCCGCGAAGGGAATCAGCCGGCTGTGGTGCATGTCCTGTCCGTAACTCCCCCGTACAGCTGCTTGTTCGATTTCGATCCCGGCTATGTCGGCCCGAAATACCTGACCGGCTATACAGGAGCAGCAGCCGCACAACGACTGCTGTCGCTGGATCAATCCCGTAATCGCGGATCGGTTCCGAACGAACTACTGCAGCGTTTTCTGGAATTGCAAAAGGAGGGACGGATTCAGCTCCATGAAACAGCAGTGAATTCAATGGCGGCCGTTGCCGGCTACGACAGGGTATTATTTGCCACTGGTTTACCGCATACCCTGCCCGACATTGTGAAAAACACCGCAGAGCTCCTCAAACTCCCGCTAACAGAACCGACGGCACAGGGTGTTCCTGTCACGGACGAATCATGCTGCTGGGGGGAGGGAATTTTTGTAAGCGGTGCAGCAGCATCCTTCAGTATCGGACCGGCAGCCCCGAATATTATCGGGGCCCATCTTGCCTTCCGGCGGATTCACGGTATGCGTACGATGCGCGGCTGATGCCGGATATATTACTGGACTACCTGCCGCACGATTTCCGTACCGAGTCGGCTCAGCACCAGGGTATCTCCCGGGGTCGCCCGGTATGGTACGGCGAATATCCCGCCCGCGTGTTGCGCCTCCACCAGGGTTTCAATGGTTCCGTCACTGCTGATCAGCTGCAGGGTCAACTCTACCCGGACAGGATACTCCGGCAGCCGTCGGTAGAAGATATCGAAGACCTCATCATCGGCTTCACCCGATCCGGCATCCTGTTCCGAACCATCCTCGGTCTCTGCTTCCGGGACGATTTGCAGGATAACCCGACCCCGCTCCGGAGCCTCTTCTCCCGGTTCAGGGGACTGTGCAGTCACGGTGCCCACAGGCCGATCCGGATTCGGTTCCGAATCGGCAAATGCGAATTCGAATACCCTGCCCTGACTGATTACCAGCTCCAATGCGTCCTGATAGCTCATTCCAATATAGCGCGGAACCGGACTCCGGCTGATATCCGGCCCGCGGCTCACAACAATATCCAGATCGGTAAAGGAATCAAGCTGTGTTCCCGGTGCAGGTGACTGCTCCAGTACAGTACCCGGCTCCTGATCGCTGAAAACATAGGAGATTGAGCCGATACGCATGAGCGGTTCGTAGGTTGCCGATATGGTTCGCAGGTAGGCACGCACCTCATCCAGATTCTGCCCGATAAAATCCGTTACGGTATCTACTACTGCGCCCTCGCTTACCATCAGCTGAATACTCCGACCCGCCCGTACCAGATTCCCCTCGGAAGGATTCTGTTCCAGAATATGCCCCTTGGTGGCCGGGTCACTGGAGTAACGGAGCTGTATCTCAGCCTGAAGTTCCTTTTCCTGCAGCTCCAGCAAAGCCTCGACCAACGGGCGGCCCGTAACATTTGGAACCAGTGTCTGGACCTCGCCTTCCAGAAAAATAAAGAAGGTTGAAAGCCCGATGATGACTACCGCAAACACCGTACCGATAGCCGTAAGGACGATCGTTTTCAATATTTTGCTTTCTGAAGAATCGTTTTTACTGGGAAACAATTTCCGAGATTTTGAAACCGCCTGCCTGGAAGAATCAAGCAGGGATCGCATTATGCGTTTCATATACTGCCTCCAAAAATCCGGCCGTTTACATCACCATAGCCATTGCAAAAGCTTTTCCAGTCCAGATTTTTCTTGTGCGCCAGCTGCAGCTGGGTAATACCCAATGCCTGCGCACCTGTTTGTACCAGAATTCCACGGTCTCTGTCTATCTGCATTACCCTGCCTGCTTCTGCGACTGTTTCATGTGGCAACGGATGGACCCCGGATGTCCGCCATATCGTCACCTTCTCTCCATCCAGGAATGAAAAGGCACCGGGATAGGGATTGTACGCCCGAATGCGCCGGTCTATCTCGGCTGCGGAGCGATGCCAGTCAATTCTCCCATCCTCTTTCCGGAGCAGACTGCAGTAACTCGCCATGGAATCATCCTGTGGCTGAGGATTTGCCTCGCCGGCGATAATCTGCCGCACAGCCCGGCAGACAAGTTCCGCCCCTCTATCCGCCGCCCACGGGTACAGATCCGCAGCAGTTTCAGTCCCGTCCAGCGGGCGGCTCTCCTGCAGCAGTATATCTCCGGCATCCATCTCCAGGGCAAGCTGCTGTACCGTCAACCCGGTTTCCGAATCCCCGGCAAGCAAAGCCGCCGGAATTGGTGCCGGCCCGCGATGACGTGGAAGCAGGGACGGATGCAGATTAATTCCACCAAGCGGAAACAGCTGAAGAAAACGTGGCCCGAAGATCCGGCCATAGGCAACTACCACCAGCAGATCCGCCTTCACAGCCGCTGCCTGTTCACGCGCCTCGGTCCGCAACACCTCGGGGGTCATAACTGCCAGGCCGAGGTCATCAGCTGCAGCAGCAACAGGACTGGGCTGAAGCCGACGTCCGCGCCCGCTGGGCCGTGCAGGAGAGGTCAGTACTCCAACTATTTCATGCCCGTCCTCATGTGCTGCAGCATGCAGTGCACGCAATGAAGGGACAGCAAACTCCGGGGTGCCGGCAAAGAGTATCCGCATATCTATCCCCGCTGCTCGCTGTATTGATTCAACAGCTTTGATCTCTTTCTTTCAGTCAGATGGCTTAAAAACAGCACCCCGTTTAAATGATCATACTCGTGCAGAATAACCCGGGCCAGCATACCATCGGCTTCAATATTGAATGGACGTCCACGTTCATTCCAGGCCTGCACCTTAATGCTCTCCGGGCGTTTGACATCGGCATACACACCGGGGATACTCAAGCATCCCTCTTCGTATTTTACTTCATCGAGCGATGTCTCGAGAATACTGGGGTTAATGAATACCATCGGCTTCTCATCCCCTACCTCACAGACAAACAGCCTTCGCAGCTCACCAACCTGCACTCCGGCAAGTCCGATTCCGCGTGCTTCACGCATGGTTTCTATCATTTCCTCGGCAAGTTCGCGGATCTCGTTGTTTATGCTCTCTACCGGTTCCGAACGAACATACAAAAGCTCGTCCGGCAACAAAACTAGATTCTTCATTATCCCGATATCCTACGTCAAAATACTGCTTTCGCCAAGGGTGGACGGTACACCCTGCTGCAGTCGCCGGCATTACTGTATGGTAAAGCTTGACGGCTGCACCCACATGGCATAGCATTTAGCTTCTATCACCGAAAGTACCAGTATTTCGCAGGAGAACCACATGAAGCACGTTTTTTCTATCGCCTCTTTCGTAATGATTCTTGCAGCCGGCTGCGCCAGTTCGGGAACATTATTCAACAGCAAACCCTTATCCCAGGCTGAACTCGCAAGACTTGTTCAGGCAACATCTTTCGAGGTGGTAATCGATAAACCGGCTGAGGACATACTGCAGTTCGAAAGTGATTTGCCGATGCACCTCCTCCCGTTTGCGGTCAGGAATGATCCGTATATCTCCATCGGAACGGCATTCGCAGTCTCTCCAGACCAGCTTATAACCGCCTTCCATGTACCGCAGCTTGGCGGCGCATATAAGGATAGAGAACATCTGTATATTCGGGATGCAGAAAGCAACATATACGAGTTTGACCAGGTCCATGCTTATGACTATGACCGCGATTATCTCATATTCTCGGTCAAGGACAGGGAATTTGATCAATATCTTACCTTGAATCCCGAGTATTCCATTCACGATCCGGTATACACCGTCGGCAACGCATTTGGCGAGGGGATAATCGTTCGTGACGGGCTGCTGGTCGGAACGACACCGGAGGATAAAAAAGGGGAATGGGAACTCCTTCGAACCTCTGCAGATGCAAACCCGGGAAACAGCGGCGGGCCATTGCTGAACAGCAGGGGTGAGGCGATTGGGATTATTACCCAGCGAAAGGATAATATAGCCTACGCAACCCCCGCTGCAGAAGTAGATTTGCAATCCGGATCCGGCACCCTTTCAACCAACATCAGTTTTGCATTTGCTACAATTGCCTCCAAAATCAGCCGAAGCTTCACCCATGTCGAAGACTCTCTTCCCAAACACTACCAGACTGTGCGGGATAACCTGACCGAGTCCTATGATGATTTCTATACAGAGTCAATGGATGAATTGCTTGATTCCGAGGATATCTTTCCCCGTACAGATAACGCAGCCCTCATACTCTACAGTTCCTTCGGCACACAATTCCCTCAGGTTCTGTTTGAAAACAACAGCAGCGGTATCTGGGACATAACGAATGCAGAGTTTCAAACCGATTCTCTGCCCTATAACGGGATGCTGCAGACCAGCAGTATAGGGGGATTCGTTTTTTTCCGACTGGTGCGTCCGGAGAATATCTCTTTGATAGAACTGGCCGACTCACCGCGCATGATAATGGATTATATACTCGCAGGACAGAGAGCAGTCAGAGAGGTTGCCGGTTCCGAAATCAGAATAACCTCATTTAATGAGCCGGTCGAACAAAGTATTTCTTCCGACAGCTATAATCGGGACTGGCACCTTGCCCACTGGTACATACCCCACACCGATTCATATAACGCCCTGACGTATACCATAACCCCTGAGGGTGCGGTCGGGTTCTTCCGCAGCTTCCGGAGCAATGAGCTCAATATGTGGTTGTATGATATCCGGAGACTGCGGGATTTTGTCTATTTCAGCTATGGAGGAGAGCTCTCCGAATGGCAGGAATACCAGCAGCTGGAAAAATTTCAAACCCCTACAGATGTTTCCGTCACCTACACGGCCGACGAGTCCACAGGGGTTGTCTCATCGCGCTTTGCTGCGGAGATCCCGGACGAGGTTGTTGTTGCCGACGATGACACCCAGCTGATTGTTGATTATGATTTTTATACCGATGAGAACGATGTCGTATATGATATCCGCAGGATGCTGATGGCTGAATCCGAAGGGGAGAACTTCGCCATCGCCTATCGCTGGATTGCCCCCGACAGCAGCCTGTCATCTGAAATAATGGCGCAGTGGCGGCACCTGGCCGCCGGCAGACATCCCTTTAACGGTGTTCCATATACAGAAGAGGGACAGACCAGGATTGCCGCGCAGCATCCGGAATCACTTACCAGGGATAATCCTGTTGAACTGTCCCATTTCTATACCCTGTTTCTCAGCCGCGACGGCCGCCTTGAGGATGATACAATGGAAGAACTGCTTTCACAGTATATTACCGGATTCGAGATTCGTGATACCGATGAATAGACTGGATAAATCAACCTGAATGCGCTAATACTGATGACTGATGGAAGGAGCCGCTCTATGAATAGACTGCGTGTATATGTACTATTACTCGGCATACTGCTGATTGCAGCATGTGCTACCGTGCCTCCCTCGCAGCAGGAAGACAGTGTTCTGACGGTCCTGCAGATGCTGGAGAACAGACGAGCAGACGAGCTTTCGCGTCACAGCAGAACCCCTTTTCTGCTGGATGCAGAGATTATTACTGCCGAGAAGGATGTCCTTGATCTGTGGCAGCTGTTAACCACACGCGGGTATCAGTTCCCGAATCCCGTCATAGAAAGCATCACCCCGGCAGCAGAGGACAGCTACCAGCTGTTTGGTGATACCATGGAGGTGCGTGTCTACTTTGAACGCCATCTGCCGGATGATGCCGCCGTTGCAGAGGTAACCGCCGGCGGCGAACGATTCCGCTTTATCTTTGCCGAAAGCATCAACGGACGCAGCGGTCTTCCGCTGATGTACGGTTGGAAGGGGCCGCTATGAGACTATCACATATGATTCGAGCCGCTGCCGCAGCCGTCCTTGTCTTGTCCGCCGGGTCTCTGTTTGCCCAGCAGCGGGTGGTATATGTGGAAGGAGATCCGACACTGAAGCGTGCCTCCCGCTCGCTGCAGATGCGCCCGGGGCAGGATCTGAATAGCGGGGACCGTATCTCGACCGGCATCGGCGATATGGTGGAGCTGCAGCAGGGCGAGGGAAACAGTATTACCATACATCCCAACACGACATTCTCGATAAGTGAACTGTCGGTTGACGGCAGCACCGAGCGGCAGCTGACAACCTCACGTGGGGCTGCTTCATTCCGTTTTACCCGTCCGGGCGGTTCACGCCGGATCGGCACCGCGACAACCGCCGCCGGGGTGCGCGGCACCGAGTTCACGGTTTTTTCCGGGATGGATGGAGCGGCACTGTACGTGGTGACCCACGGACTGGTGGCCGTAGAGAGCCGGGGGGTTACCGTTGAGGTGGCCGC
>CAZANF010000114.1:0-9232 GCA_964486425.1 uncultured Spirochaeta sp.
ACTGATTACGGTGAATCCAACTGCTCGCTGCCGCCGACCTCCCAGGGTTCGGAAAGGATCTCACGGTGAAATGGATGCATGGCTTCATCTACGGCCTGGTTGGTTCCATTGCGCAGACGGTTGGAGAAATCCATAACCAGCCACCAGGTCCGGCGGTCGCTGAGTTCCTTGTAATGCGGTGATGTTTCCTGGCCGTTCAGAGGCAGCAGCAGCATGAACGGCTCGACCCCGAGGGCGTTAGCCAGTCTCTGCAGCGAAGCTGCTGAAAGCCATTTGCGCTTTTGCTCGATATCATTTATATGTCCGGGAGAAAGCCGCGCCCGTTCAGCCAATTCCTGCTGGCTTAGGCCGAGGCGTTGTCGAGCATTGCGAGTATTTTGGGACAAGGCTTCGTGAATATCAGACTTATTACTTTTCATGCTACCCTTTTATAATCCCTCCAAAATGAAGTATTTACAATATGCTATTGGCGTGTATGTGTTGTAGCCTAAAGCCTATCCGCAGCCTGTGCGGCAGGATGAAGGGCCGCAATAGTCGCTCCGGAGATTGTTTCGTATCTTAACTGCATGGCACAGTTATTAACCCCGCTCACACTCCGTGAACTGACTATCCGTAACCGTATCGGCATGTCGCCGATGTGTATGTACTCCAGCGAGGATGGATTCGCAGGAGACTGGCATTTTGCCCACTATGCGGCGCGGGCGGTCGGAGGTGCGGGGCTTATTCTTACCGAGGCGGCTGCGGTGGATCCCGTCGGAAGAATCTCGCCGCAGGATTTGGGGATGTGGAAGGATGCGCATATCCCCGGGCTTCAGCGTATTACCCGCTTTCTTCGCGATCATGGGGCAACCCCCGGAATCCAGCTGGCGCATGCCGGGCGCAAGGCCTCTACCCGGCGACCGTGGGAGCGTGAAGGCTCTGCCCCGCTGGTTTCCCCGGATGAAGGAGGCTGGCAGCCGGTAGCCCCAAGCCCCATTGCCTATGCGGAGGAGTATGCGGTGCCGGAAGAGCTTTCCTGTAATCGGATTACGGATATCGTTGCCATGTTCCGGGCTGCTGCTGAACGTTCCGCAGCAGCGGGGTTTCAGGTTGCAGAGATCCACGCCGCACATGGATATCTTCTGCACAGCTTTCATTCGCCTTTAACCAATCACCGGCAGGATCAGTATGGCGGCAGTCTGGAGAACCGGGTCCGGCTGACCCGGGAGGTCATACGGGCGGTACGAGAGGTGTGGCCGGACAACATGCCGCTGCTGGTGAGAATATCCGCCAAGGACTGGGCTGAAGGCGGCTGGGATATTGATGACAGCGTGGCCGCCGCCCGGCTGTTCAAGGATGACGGCGCGGATATGATCGACTGCAGCTCGGGAGGGACAGTCCCCCATCAGCGGCCGGTGGTTGCTCCCGGATACCAGCTGCAGTTTGCAGAGGCAGTGCGCCGGGAACTGCTGAGAGATCCCTACTGGCCTATTCATGCCGCCAATTCGCTCGGCGGGCCGGACAGCGGGCCGATACCCCGCCAGTACGAGCGCGGCCGCTATGCGGATGGTGCCCGGTAGCTCTTTCCGGAAAATTATGGCACCATCTATCATGTGAAGGGTACAACTGATTCAATACTGCGGGGCTCCGTCCCCGAACCAGCCGCGGTGCGCTTGAGTGCACTGCATGATATACTGATGAACCGCATCGTCTTTCTCGACGGGGCGATGGGCACTATGATCCAGAACCGCAAGCTGAAGGAAGAGGACTTCCGGGCCGGCAGCTACGCTGATATCTTGCGGGAGCATCCCAGACCCCTGCAGGGGAACAATGACCTGCTGCTGCTCACCCGTCCGGATATTATCCGGGAGATACACATGGATTTCCTGCGGGCCGGGGCCGATATTATCGAGACCAATACCTTCAACAGTACCTCAATCTCCCAGGCCGACTACAGTACCGAACATCTGGTATACGAACTGAACCGCAGCGGGGCAGCGCTGGCGCGCGAGTGTGCTGCCGCAGCCGATGCGGAACAGGGTGATGCCCGGCCTGCACATTTTGTTGCCGGGGTACTCGGGCCGACCAATAAAACCCTTTCGCTCTCTCCGGACGTGAACGACCCCGGATTTCGCGCGATTACCTTTCTGGAGCTGGCTGAAAGCTATCGCGAAGCCGTACGCGGGCTGATCGACGGCGGCAGCGACCTTATTCTGATTGAAACCATTTTCGATACCCTGAATGCCAAGGCTGCGATCTATGCCGTCAAGCAGGAGTTCGCCGACCGCGGATATGAGCTGCCGATTATGATTAGCGGCACCATAACCGATGCCAGCGGCCGTACCCTGTCCGGCCAAACCGTGGAAGCATTCTACTATTCCATTCGCCATGCTGAACCCTTCAGTGTGGGGCTAAACTGCGCCCTGGGCGCCGATCAGCTGCGCCGCTATGTCGCCGAACTTTCCCGTGTCGCCGACGTTCCTGTCAGCACACATCCGAATGCCGGGTTGCCGAACGAATTCGGCGAATACGACCAAAGTCCCGGGTATATGGCCGAGGTTGTCGGTGGTTTTGCCGCCGACGGGCTGGTGAATATAATCGGAGGCTGCTGCGGTACTACCCCCGAGCATCTAAGGCAGATTGTTGCCGCCTCAAAAAATCATCCGCCGCGAAAGATTCCTGAACATAAGCCGCGGCTGTGTCTCAGTGGACTGGAGGCTTTGGTGAATACCCCGGATCTGGGATTTATCAACGTCGGTGAGCGCACCAATGTCACCGGGTCCCGCAAATTCCTGCGGCTCATCAACGAAAAGAAATACGAAGAGGCCCTGGATGTTGCTCGCGATCAGGTTGAAGGGGGAGCGCAGATCATCGACATCAACATGGATGAGGCTATGCTGGAGTCCGCCGATGAGATGCGCATCTTTCTGAACCTGATCGGCGCCGAGCCGGACATCAGCCGTATCCCGATCATGATCGATTCCTCCAAATGGTCGGTCATTGAGGCCGGGCTGCAGTGCATTCAGGGCAAGGGAGTGGTGAACTCCATCAGCATGAAGGAGGGCGAGGCAGCCTTTCTCGAGCATGCCCGGCTGGTGCGCCTGTATGGGGCCGCCGCAATCGTTATGGCCTTCGACGAGAAGGGGCAGGCCGATACCCTGGACCGGCGCGTCAGGATTTGCCGCCGTGCCTACAAGCTGCTTACCGAACAGGTCGGCTTCCCGCCTGAGGATATCATCTTCGACCTGAACATTTTCGCAATTGGAACAGGGATCGAGGAACACCGCAACTACGCGGTGGATTTTATCGAAGCCGCCCGCATAATCCGTCGCGAGATGCCGCTGGTCGGAATATCCGGCGGGGTCAGCAACGTTTCGTTCAGTTTCCGCGGCAATAACGCCGTACGCGAGGCCATTCACACCGTGTTCCTGTACCACGCCGTCCAGGCCGGCATGAATATGGGCATCGTCAACCCCGGACAGCTCGAGGTCTACGACGACATTCAGCCCGAGCTGCTGGAGCATGTCGAGGATCTGGTTATGAACCGCCGCGAGGATGCCACCGAGCGTCTGCTGGAGCTGGCCGAGAGTATCCAGACCGGAGGCAAATCACGGGTGCAGGATCTCTCCTGGCGTGAGCAGCCGGTTGAGAAGCGTCTTGAACACGCGCTGGTGAAGGGTATAACCGCGTATGTAGAAGAGGACACCGAAGAAGTCCGTCGGAAACTGTCGCAGGCTCTGGAGGTAATCGAGGGTCCTCTGATGGACGGAATGAACGTTGTTGGGGATCTGTTCGGCAGCGGCAAGATGTTCCTGCCCCAGGTTGTCAAAAGCGCCCGCGTTATGAAAATGGCGGTTGCTTATCTCCTGCCATATATTGAGGCCGAAAAGAAGGCCGGCGGGGGTGAGCAGCAGGCAAAAGGGCGCATCCTTATGGCTACTGTGAAGGGCGACGTCCATGACATCGGCAAGAATATCGTCGGTGTGGTACTTGGCTGCAATAATTATGACATTATCGATCTTGGGGTTATGGTGGAATGCGAGGACATCCTTGCCGCCGCTCGCGAACACAAGGTGGATGTGATCGGCCTGAGCGGACTTATTACCCCCAGCCTGGACGAGATGGTGCATGTGGCCTCCGAGCTGGAGCGAAACGGATTTAACACCCCGCTGATGGTCGGGGGTGCCACCACCAGCAAGATTCATACCGCCGTTAAAATTGACCCGGCATATCACGCTCCCGTCGCTCATGTAAAGGATGCCTCGCTGGCTGTAAATATTGTCCGCCGCATGATTGGCGACTATGACAATATCGGACGTGAGCTGAAGGACGAGTACCAGCGGATGCGCGACAAGCGGGCGGGCACCGTTTCGGCCAAAGAGTACATCACCATCCAGGAGGCCCGGGACCAGCGCTTTCTCCCCGGCATGACGGTCCCGCCCCCGAAAGGTACCGAGGTCGCCATGGCCCAGGTTGCCAGCCAGCCGGCCGCGCAAGACGCTGCAGCGGCCACGCAAGACGCTGCAGACAGACCCGGCACGCCTGCCGGACCCGGCTGGGAGGGCTATACCCCACCGACCCCGAACATGATCGGCCGCAAACACCTCATCGACTATCCACTGGAGCACATCCGCAAGTACATTGACTGGGCCTTCTTCTTCTACAGCTGGCAGCTGCGGGGCAAGTTTCCCGACATCCTCGACGACCCCAGGATGGGCGAGGAGGCTCGAAAGCTGTATGCCGATGCCAACGCTATGCTTGACCGCATGATCGGAGAGAAACGGATCCAGGCCAACGGCTCGATTTTTATTCTGCCGGCAAACGCAACCGGGGACGACGACATAAAGATTTACGACGAGTCCGGCACCCGGCAGATCGGGGTCTGGAACACCCTGCGCCAGCAGAAACGCAAAACCGAAACCCCGTATTACCTGAGCCTCTCGGACTTCATTGCCCCCGAATCTACCGGCATCCGCGACTACATCGGCGGATTTGCCGTTACCGCCGGGCACGGCGCCGACGATTTCGCTAAAACCTTCGAGGATGCCGGTGACGACTATACCGCCATTCTGGTCAAAATCCTTGCCGATCGCATGGCGGAAGCCTTCGCCGAGTGCCTGCACGAGGACGTCCGCCGCGAGTACTGGGGCTACGCCCCCGACGAGAATCTCAGCATCGAAGAACTCCTGGCCATCCGCTATCAGGGTATCCGGCCCGCCCCCGGCTACCCGCCGTGCCCGAATCACGAGGACAAAGCCGGCCTGTTTCAGATCCTGCAGACCACCCCGCACACCGGTATCAAGCTTACGCAAAGCTGGATGATGACACCTCCGGCCAGTGTCTCCGGCTACATCTTCGCCCACCCCGAGTCGCATTATTTCGGCGTCGGCACCCTTATGCGCGACCAGGTTCAGGACTGGGCCTCCCGCAAGAACCTGCCCCTGAAGACCGCCGAAAAATGGCTTGCTCCAAAGCTTGCCTACGACCCGGAATAATTTCCAGAACCGGGGGCAGTCCTTTAGATTATTGAGGGACTGTCCCCTGCTGCTTTTGTATACACTTCATGCGAGCATGCAGTCGACGTATTTGCCACAAAATTTATAGTTTTAGGACAGTAAATGCTTTTAATAATGATGCTGGTATTCAGTCATACTTAAGATTAAATCTATTACTTCTGTACATAGATTGCCGTTTTAAAACTACTTTAAATCTCGCGCATATATGATTTCTTCGAAATGTTTTTTATAATTGTTGATTTCATATTCATGTCGATAGTATATTCAGGGATTATGTATACTTTTAATCCTTAAAGAATATCGACAGTTTTTAAGAATGCGATAGTCTGTATAGGACATTTGGCTTACCCCCTATAGGGTATTACACCTACCTGATTTTTAGTTAAGTCACCTATTTTCAAAGGTTGCGTGAAATTTTTATTGACAGCCGCCGGCTTTGTTATATTCTCAAATCAGGAAAATTCCTAATGGAGGTGTTTTGATGAAGAATAAATTATTGCTTTCTGCCTTGATGGTTGCTATGGCTGCCATCCTGCTTACAAGCGCTGGCCAGGGAGAAGCCGCCGGTGAACGTCAAGTTGGCGAACCGGTTGAGCTTTCTCCGGACCAAAATGTTACCGTTAACGCATGGATTGTCACCGGTCAAATGGCCCCGGATCCAGGTAACAAAATTTCCAGACTGCTGCGTGAACGTCTTGGTGTGACTATCAATTACGATATCACTTCTCCGGATCAGCAGCTGGATCGTATCGGAATTATGCTTTCAGCCGGCACCATCCCGGAGCTTGTCGGCGCAACCGACCAGAATGCAAGGCTTACTCAGGGCGGTGCTCTGCTGCGTCTTGATCCTTATC
This sequence comes from uncultured Spirochaeta sp., assembly GCA_964486425.1. GTDB lineage: Bacteria > Spirochaetota > Spirochaetia > DSM-27196 > DSM-8902 > Spirochaeta_B. Next base: position 6,350 of record CAZANF010000114.1, read on the forward strand.
TTGACAGTGGTAAGTGGCCTCTGCTCCTTGAGCACATCACCCCTTACAGGGAGAGACTCTCATACAAGGGCGATGAAGTTGAGCCCGGACTCTATCAGTTCCCTAACTACAATCGTTTTTACGGCGACCCGCCGATTATGTCACCGATCCATTGGGGTACCGCTTTCTGGATCCAGAAGGATGTACTCGCATACCATGATTATCCGGAATTGGAGAACATGACACTGGATCGATATTTTGACATGATAGAGTCATATATGGAGGAACATCCTACCGTTGACGGTATGCCTACAATCGGATTTTCATTCCCTATGCAGGGACGTGTCTGGGGCCTGACCAACCCGCCTTTGTTTCTTGCAGGGTATCCTAATGATGGCGGTGTGATGGTCGACGACGGGCAGGCAAGAATCTATGCCGATACAGAGTATGCATATGACTATTTCCGATTCCTGAATCTGGCACATGACCGGGGTCTTGTCGACCCGGAATCATTCACTCAAACACTGGACCAGTATCTTGCCAAGGTTGCATCGGGTCGGGTATTGGGTGTTCATGACCAGCGATGGAGCTTTGGTACTGCTCATGATGCACTTGTGGCATCGGATCAGTTTAAACGTACCTATGCTGCCACAATGCCGACCTACTCCGGCCGCGATCCGTGGTATGCCGACCGGGATGTATTGAACATTCATCAGGGATTCGGTATTGCTGCCGATGCAGAAAATCCTGAATTGCTGCTTTCATTCCTCGAAACCATGCTTACTCCGGAATGGCAGACAGTCCTGTCCTGGGGTATTGCAGGTGAGGACTATCTGGTAGATGAAAACGGGCTGTACTACAGAAATGAGGAGCAGAGAGCCAACGCGGACAGCCTCACATGGAGACAGGCTAATCGTCTTGAAGCACTCCTCGACATGCTGCCGAAAAGACAGGGTGAACTTCCCGGCGGCAACGCATTTGCTCCCGGGGATCAGCCTGGTGAGTTCTTTGATGGTCTTGATGACTACGACCGTGATTTTCTGGAAGCCTATGATCGGCAGACCTGGAGACAGTTCCTTAATGACCCGCCGGAAAACCCGCCGCATTATCCTGCATGGCAAATTGCATTGGAAGACGGCAGTGCTGCCCAGCTTGCCGGACAACAGCTGGAAGATGCTGCCCAACGCTATCTGCCGGGTGCAATTGTAGCGGATCCATCAGACTTCGACGCGGTGTGGGATGAGTACATCGAGGCCATTAACCGGATTGATGTGGAGGCGTATGAAGCAGCCATTACCGAAGGTGTTCAGGAACGAATTGAAGCTGCAGGCGGATTGTAGAATCTACGAACCGTAAATAAAGATATTGGGGCGGGAGCACATAACCCGTCCCAATTTTTCGGTCTTTCAAAAGGTTGTGATATGATCAAAATCGGGAATCTATATGGGTAAGAAAAAATCCTTTCTTAAAGAAATCAAGCAGCAGTGGCAGCTCTATGTAATGAGTTTTCCAATGCTTTTATATATACTCCTATTTGCCTATGTACCACTTATGGGTTGGGTAATGGCTTTCCTGAGATTCAGGCCTCGTTTTGGATTGTCTCCTGTACAACAGGTTCTCAACAGTGAATGGGCTGGTTGGGACAACTTCAGAACTATACTTGACAGCAGTACTGTTTTGGGCCAGAGGTTTATACAGTCGGTAATAAATACCCTCGGTCAAAGCATGCTCATTCTGGTCATTGGTTTTTTCGCTACTATTACATTATCCCTCTTACTAAACGAGGTCAGGAAAACCGGGATAAAACGTTTTGTTCAGAATATTTTATATCTGCCGCACTTCTTAAGTTGGGTTATTGTGGCAATGCTTGCATCGACTGCACTTTCCTTACCCAATTCCGGAGGATTTTTAAATGAAGTCCTGTTGGCGCTTAATATAATTGAACGCCCGATACACTTCCTTGCTGATCCTTCTTATTTTTGGGGCATAGTGGCTGGATCCCATTTGTGGAAAAATCTTGGCTGGAACACGATTATATACATGGCAGCCATGACTACAATTGACCCCAATCTGTATGAAGCCGCTGCTATTGATGGTGCTAATCGCTATCAGAAAATGTGGCATATTACCCTGGCATCTATCCGTCCAACCATTGTTCTGCTGCTTATTATAAATATAGGTATGCTGCTTACCAGCGGATTTGAAATACAGTGGCTGTTGGGGCAGGGTATTAATATATCCCGATCAGAAAATATCGATGTTTTCGTGCTGCGTTTTGGTTTGCAGATGGGGAATTTCAGCCTGGCCACGGCGGCTGGTATGCTGCGTACCGTGATAAGCGTTCTGCTTTTATCCGGGGCGAATATCGTCGCAAGGGTGATGAAGCAGGAAACACTGTTCTAATGGAGTATATACATGAAAGCAAATAGAGCACGAATTAAGATAATCTCCGAGCCGTTTATTTTTCATTCCGTCAATTATCTAGTCCTGGGTTTATTAAGCATTATAATGCTGTATCCCATGCTCAACACACTGGCTGGTTCCTTTAATGAGAGTTTGGGTGCAGTCCGAGGCGGCATCAGGCTATGGCCACGGACCTTTACTCTGGAGAATTATCGGACGGTCCTGCGGATGCATACCATCAGGGACGCATTCATGATGTCTGTTTATCGTACCGTAGTGCAGGTTGCTACTAATGTACTGGTAACTTCCATGCTGGCATTTGCACTAAGCCGCAGGGAATTCAGGTTTCGGCGACCCATTTCCCTGGTGTTTGTACTAACCATGTACTTCCACGCAGGACTCATTCCCCAGTTTATTCTCTTTCAAAGCCTGGGCTTGGTTAACACATTTTCGGTGTACTGGGTGCCCACTATTATTTCGGCATTTAATCTTATTATTATG
>CAZANF010000115.1:0-9206 GCA_964486425.1 uncultured Spirochaeta sp.
GGAATTATCCCGTCCTATCAGCTTGATCTGGAAAACTTTGATATCGATCCGCTGGCACAGAAACGAGCAGCCCTGTATGCCGATTTCGAGGGCAGCAATGTCGTGGACAACTACCTGACCGGACAACCGAATGATGTTCTGAATCAGGGAATGCAGGAGATTGCACTCGGTGCGAAGGAACCGTCGCAGGTAGCGCAGGAAGTAGAAGACGCGCTGGAAAGATAATTCTGCTTGGTTCTACCGGGAACAACATGGTGTGTCCGTCCGGACACACCATTCTACCGGTCTATGCATTAACGGTTTCTGAATCAAAAGAAGGAAAATGAAATGAGATCCTCCATTCGGGCACAAAAAAACTATACGACGTATGCATTAATGATACTTCCGGCTTTATCAGTTTATGCATTGATTATGGCATTCCCGGTCTTTTTTTCCGTCGGTCTGAGTTTTACCGACTACAATATCTATACCGGCGAGATCACCCCGGTCGGGCTGTCGCATTACCTGGAGATGTTCACCGACCCTATCTTCTGGCGGGCCCTGCGCAATAACCTGTTTGTAGTCGGGGTTTCGGTGTTCGGGCAGATACCGCTTGGCTTTATCCTGGCCTATATTTTGTACAGACGTCTGGTGCGTTTCACCAGCTTTTTTGAATCGGTTGTGTTTCTCCCGATGATGATATCTACCGTTATCGTCGGCCTGCTGTGGCGCCACATCATTCTGTCACCACGCAGTGTGCTGAATAATATTATTCGCGCCGTAACCGGGAATCCGGATTTTCTGCTGCAGTTTAATGTAAGCCCGCTTATGGCAATGATTCCTGTCGGGGTAGTCATGCTGTGGATCTACACCGGCTTTTACATGCTGGTATTTTTTGCCAACCTGCAGCGTATAGAAAACTCGCTGCTGGAAAGCGCGATGATAGACGGTGCGAAGGAATCGCAGATCTTCCGCAAGATCATCGTACCGATGATGAGCGGTCCCATCATTGTCACATCGATTCTGGCAATATCCGGAAGCCTGAAGGGATTCGACCTTATCTGGGCTATGACCGGCGGTGGTCCGGCGAACTTCACTACGGTCCTCCCCATCTATATGTACCGCTACGCCTGGGAATTCGGGCAGTACGGCTACGGCAGCGCTGCGTCAACCATTATCGTGATACTGAGCATCATACTTATTGTGGCTTTTCGCTACATCAATAGAAAAATGAGCGGGGAGGTGTAGCAATTATGCAAAAAATTACCAGAAAAACATTCGCGGATATTACCATCGGCAAGATTGTTGCCTATATCATTTTTATCTCGTTTGCGGTAATGACAATATACCCGCTTGTCTGGCTGCTGTTCAGCTCCTTCAAGCCGATGGTCGAAATCGTTCGTCGTCCACTGGACCTGTTTGCAGAGAACCCTACCGTAAGCAACTATGCAATCGCCTGGGTGAGCGGGGACCTGGGCATCTTTTTTGTGAACAGTTTGATATATACCAGTATTTCTACAGCCGGCGCCCTGGTGTTTGCGATGATGGCCTCTTACGCCTTTGCAAAAATGGAAATGCGCTACAATAAAGTGCTGTATGCCCTCTTTCTGATGGGGCAGCTTATCTCAATCCATGCGATACTGGTGCCGTTGTATATCGGACAGACCCGGCTGGGCCTGGCAGATACTCGCATCGGGGTTATCCTGCCGTATATCGCGGTCGGGTTGCCGATTTGCATCTATATTGGAACCGAGTTTATGCGCGGCATTCCGAATGCCATTATCGAATCCGCCTATATGGATGGAGCCAACAACTGGCGGGTATTCGGAAGCATTGTGCTGCCCATGTGCAAGCCGATACTCATCACCCTGGGGATTGTCGTGTCGCTGCAGAACTGGAACGAGTTTCTGCTGGTGTTTATCCTGACGTCACGTCGTGCCCTGCGCAGTCTGCCGGTCGGGGTATTCCAGTTTTCCGGTCCGCTGGCATCCGAGTACGGACTGCAGTTTGCGGCCTTGGTAATCAGCTCCGCACCTATGGTAGTATTGTATATGATATTCCGGCGGCAGATTACCCAGGGTGTCGTTGCCGGAGCGGTCAAGGAATAGCGTTCGAAGATTAGTGAATAAAGTGAGGAAGTACATGAGACAGCAGCCACAGGCGGAATCATCAGCAGAGGACAGCATTGCAGCATTCATCCAGCGCATGACCCTGCCGCAGAAAATCGGGCAGATGTTTCTGCAGGAGTTTATCGGCACCCATGAGGTATCGGACATCATTTCCCGCAAGGCGGAAGAGGGTCTGCTGGGCGGGGTTATCTATTACAGCGGTTCTAATGTCGAGGATACCCGGCAGCTGACCGAATTGACGCAGCTCATTCGCGATAAGGTGATGGACGGCGCTCTGCCGGTTCAGCCCTTTATTTCCCTGGATCAGGAGGGCGGACAGCTGTGTGCGGTGCATCGCGGTGCGGTCGTGTTCCCGGGTAATATGGCCCTGGGATTTACCCGGAGTGCCGAGCTGTCGCGAGAGGTGGGCATGTATGTCGGCAATGAGCTGCGGGCCATCGGCATCGATATCAATTATGCACCGGTGCTTGATGTCGCGTATGATGTCCGCGAAGGGATACCGATTGTCGACAACCGGATGTTTTCCTGTTATCCGGAGGTTGCTGCCGAGCTCGGCGCAGCCTATATCGAGGGGCTGCAATCATCCGGGGTAATTGCCTGCTGCAAGCATTTCCCCGGTCAGCGACTGGCGGAGAAGGATTCGCATCATACCCTCGATCGTGTGGAGTATTCCCTGGATCGTCTGCAATCGGTGGAAATGCTGCCGTTTCAGCGGGCCGTGGAAACCGGTGTCGGAGCGGTTATGGGGTACCATGCCTTGTATTCTGCACTCGATGCGGAATATCCGGCTTCGTTTTCGACCCAGGCAATGCGGTATTTACGTGAAACACTCGGGCATCAGGGTCTGGTGATTACCGACGACCTGATTATGGGTGCAATCCGCGAAAACTGGTCGGATGAAGAGGTTATCCGGCAGTCCATCCTTTCCGGCGTTGATCTGATTATCTTCTCCGGGGTCGGCGAATGGATTATTGACTTTGTGGAAGCAGAGGTCCGCTCAGGGAGGATCCCGGAGGCGGTAATTGATGCTGCAGTTACCAGAATCCTCACCGCCAAAAAGGGGCTTGAACAGCAGCAGAATCTCCGGCCGGAGATCACGCATGCTCCGGACTTTGCAGTCGGCCGGCAGCTTGCGCGGCGGGTGTGCGAGCATTCGATAGTGCATTATGCCGGTGATGGTGAATGCATACCCCTGCCGGCGACACCGGAATCGCGGGTTTCGGTGATTATGGCCAACCCGGCACGGCTGGTTATGGCGGATACCGTAAACTTTTACGACATCAGTCTGAAGCAGGTTATTGAACAGCGCGGCTACCACTCCTATATAAAGGAGGCGTTTATGCCGTGGGCGCCGACCGAGGAGGAATCCCTGTCCCTGTTTGATATAGGATTCACCTCGGACTATGTCATTTTTGTCACCACCAATGCCTTTCGCTTTTCAGAGCAGCTGGAGATCCTCAAGCGGATATACTCGCTGCGGGAGAACGAGGTCGTCGGGGGACGGGAGTACAGGGTCCAGGAGGCACCGCGGATTATTGCCGTTGCCGGCCGCAGCCCGTCGGATGCGGCATTGCTGAAGCCGTATGCTGATGAGGTGCTGGTTACCGGCGGAATAACCCCGCTGCAGATTGAGGCATTGGTGGATGTGATCTTCGGCAAGGTTCCGGCGATCTCGAATCCGGAGGTCGTATGGTAACGTGGAGCCTGACTGCCGACGGGTTTACCCTTGCGCAGCCGCATCGTCTGCGACCCTGGTATAATTTTCTGAGTAACGACAGTTACGGCATCAAGATATCTCATTTGGCCGACGGCTATGCCGAGACTACCCGGGAACCGCGGATGAAAATAACGCGTAACGATCCGGTTGCTCATCTTAAAGGGCGCTACGTCTATGTCCGCGACCAGGATGGAACCGTATGGAACCCGAGCTTCCGGCCGGCCTTGACCCCGCTGGATACCTATGCCTGCACCCACGAGCCTGGTGTAACGACCATTCGCGGGCAGCTGCGAGGCGTGTCGGTTACCAGTCTGCATGCAGTTCCTCTGCAGGGGAACTTCGAGCTGTGGCACATCCAGGTGGAGAATCACGGCACGGAATCACGGTCGGTGCAGATCTTTCCGCAGACTGAAATGCTCATGAACCCGAGTGCCGAGGTGCATCCGGTGTATTTTTCATGGTTTACCAATTCCGAGTATCTGGCGAAGGAGCGTACCATGCGGTTTTTTCGTACAGATGCCAATCCAGTCGCCGGATACTGCAGTTCGCTTACAGAGCCGGACGGCTTTGACACCAGCATACAGGAATGGCGCGGCGACGGGGATATACAGGACCCTGCCCATGTACGGGAAGGCCGCTGCAGCGGCAGTATTTCAGCCGGAGATGCGTATATCGCCTGTTTTCAGTATGATCTTGAACTGGAGCCGAATAAGCCGCAGAGCCTTGCGCTGCTGATTGGGCCTGGAGAGGGGACGGAGGCGCGGTCACGATTTTCCAAACCGGAGGATGTCCTTGCTGCGGTTGACCAGGTGCGAGGCTATTGGAAGCAGCTGCTGCGGCATTCCGCACTGCAGGGCCTGCCGGAAGGGTTGTTCAAGGAATACGCGCAGGGTTTTCTCGGGTACCAGATTGTACAGCAGTCAACCGGCATCGTTCGCGAGGGGTTTCGGGGCTACCGGGATGTTGCGCAGGATGCGATGGGGCTGGTGTACTACGATCCTGCACGGGCTCGTGATCTGCTTGTGGATCTGTGTCGCAACCAGCACCCGAACGGTCGCGCCGTCCGTCAGTGGAGTGTCGATGGTTCCCAGCACGATGAGCGGGATTTTCGCGATCTGCCGTTCTGGCTGCCGATCGCAGTAGCCCATTATATCGATATTACCGGTGATGCGGCTGTTTTGACCGAGGATGTCGCCTTTCTCGGCGATAGTGAATCCGCACCGGTGTGGGAGCATATCAGCCGCGGGGTCCGCTATGCCCTGCAGTATGGCCCGGACGAGCTATTGTACATCGGTGCCGGGGACTGGAACGATGCCCTGAGCGGCCTGGGAATGCAGGGGCAGAGTCTGTGGCTGAATCAGTTTGCATACTACGCCCTGGGAGCGATGGAGCAGCTGGAAGCTGTGGTGCTCAGGGGGGCTGCCGGGGCCGCAGACGGCGGAGCCGCTGCAGCAGCAGCCGCTGCCGGGCCTGTAGACGGCGGAGCCGCGGCATCCGCCTCCGCCTCCGAGCCTGCCACAGCCGAGCCCGCGCCCGCCGCCGCTGCGCCCGCGCCCGCCGCAGCCGCCGAACCCTTGCCCGTCAGCTTTGGCTTTGATATCCCCGCCGAGCGCGACCGGCTCTATCGGGGTGTTCAGCGGCAGTGGACGGGGCGATGGTTCGCCCGCGGCATTCACGAAGATGGAACCGTTATCGGCGGACCGGAGCGGATATTTCTGCTCCCGCAGGCCTGGTTCACCATCAGCGGCATGGCGGAGCGGGACCCGGAGCGGGGATCAGCCGCACTGGATGCGATGACCGCGGAGCTGGATCATGATCATGGACTGCTCATCTGTAACCCCGGTTTTGAGAAATACGATGCACATGTCGGGAACCTCAGCTGTCTGGCGCCGGGAATGGCGGAGAATTACGCGGTGTACAATCATGCATCAGCATACGGGATCTACGCCTTGCTGCAAGCTGGACGGAATGAAGATGCCTTGCGGTATCTTCGCCGGCTGCTGCCGTTCTTCCAGGATGCGGAGCGTACATTGGCCGAACCATATGTGCTGGTGAATTTCTACAACGGAGGCGCGATACCGGACAAACGCGGCCGCGGCGGCATCCCGTGGCTTACCGGCACCGTACATTGGCTGGCTCTAGTGGTTTTCAGATTTCTGATCCCGCAAAAGCTGAGTCCGTGAGGGGGCTAATCGCGAGTGTTCAGCTAATGGCGCCTGGAATTCCGCTAATTCATCATTCAGCCATAAATTAGCACAACAGATACCTCTCTGCAGGTATCTGTTGTTTCATTACGCCGCAATCATTGATGCAGTATTGATATAGATATCTCTCAAGGCGCCGTTTTATTATCACCCTCAGAGTAGTTGCGCCGATCTGGCCCAGTCGTAGTGTTCGTTGTGCAGGGTATTCAAGTCCGGCATCGGGAAGAAGACGGTCTCTTCGCTCCGGTTTCCGACAAATATGCCGCTGCTGATGACCTGGAAACTGAATCGCTCAATGTTGGTTCGATACACGGTTTTCGTCGGTTTGCCGGATAACTCCTTGACCTCGCGAATACAGTCGTGGAGATGATCGGAGTTCCGGTCATAGGCCGGACCGACATTGCCGGTTGGCCCGTCGCTGCTCAGGTCCACCATTTTTACATCGGTGAACACTATAGCCGGAACGCTGATCCTGGTTTTTTCCGGGTCGGTCATAAACGAAGCAAAATCAACGGGATCAAGGGTGCTTACAACAAGCGGCTGTACAGGACACAGTTCCTGGTACAAATGGAAGCTGCGATCGCTGTGCCGAGGCATCGGTGTCTGACTCAGCTGCAGCGAGCGGCCGTCGCGGGTAGTCAGGTACAGGTCCTTCAACCGGGAGAGCGGGGTGTTCTCGAGGGTGCGATATGCAGACAGGTACAGGGTGTGCTTGGGTCCTCCGTCCGGATGGGCAACGCAGCGTTCAGCTGCGTACTGCCAGTCGAAATAACTGCCAAAACCACCGTCGACCTCGAAAAACATAATCGGCTCGAATTTACTTTTTTTGGTACCGGTAGCCATGTAGGTCCCAAAGTCTTCGGGTGAAAGCTGACTGGCGATAAGAGCTTCGATGGGATAAACCGTCAGGTAATAGTACATATCTGACCTCCTGCACGTATTCTACTTGTGAACTACTCTAGAACTAGCATAAGCTATGAAGTGTGATTCAGCAAGCGCAGGAGGTGTGATGATGCTGGGATTCGTACTGCTTGCGGCCGTCGCCGCTTTGAGCTTTGCTGCAGTGAACTTTATCGTTGTGCAGCGCAAGGACCCGGGGAATGAACTTATGCAGGAGATCGCAGGGGCGATCCAGGAGGGAGCAGACGCCTTCATCTGGCATGAGTATAAAGTCATTTTCTCCATGGTTGTTTTTATTGCCCTGCTGCTGTCCGTAATAGTCTCATGGTACACCGGGGTCGCCTTTGTTCTGGGCGCCGTCATGAGCGGTGCTGCCGGTCTGGTTGGGATGAAAATCGCCACCATCGCTAATGTACGGGTATCCAACATGGCACGGGTTACCGGCAGTCTGGGCAAAACCCTCAAGGTTGCGTTTCAGGGCGGCAGTGTCATGGGCCTGGCAGTCGGCGGATTTGCACTGCTTGGACTGGCGATAGTGTACCTTGTCTTCGGGCGCATCATGGGACAAACCGATGCGGCCAACATTACCGTAATCACCAACCGGATCGGCATCAACTACATCCCGTTCACCATGACCATCTCCGGATACGCCCTCGGCTGCTCGGTAATCGCGATGTTCGATCGCGTCGGCGGCGGAATCTATACCAAGGCCGCGGATATGGGGGCCGACCTGGTCGGGAAGACCGAGGTTCATATCCCCGAGGACGATCCCCGCAACCCGGCAACCATCGCCGATAATGTCGGAGACAACGTGGGTGATGTCGCCGGCCTCGGCGCCGACCTGCTGGAAAGCTACGTCGGCTCCCTGATTGCGGCAGTGGTTCTGGCAACCTATATGTTCCACACCCAAAGCACCTCGCCCGAACCGATTGCACCCGAGCTGCTGCAGCGTCTCATGCTCTTTCCGCCGGCTTTCGCAGCCATCGGGGTGCTGGCATGCATCCTCGGGATCTTTACCCTCATAGCCAAAAGAATCTCGGATAAACCCCACCGTGAGCTGAATGTCGCCACCTGGACCTCGGCCCTGCTGACGCTCATCGGTACCGGGGTTTTTACCTATTGGTATTTTGATGCCGTAGACCTCACCGGTATCGGCTTCCAGCTTGGACGCATGTCGCCGTGGCTGGCTGCGGTCGCCGGGATCATAACCGGGGTGCTGATCGGGCAATCGGCCGAATACTACACCAGCTACAGCTACGGCCCCACCAAGGAGCTCGCCGCTGCCGCACGTGAGGGCACGGCCCTTACCATCACCGAGGGTCTGTCCCTCGGTATGCGCTCGGTTTTCGCCCCGGTGTTGCTGCTTGCAGTGGCAATAATTACCGCCAATGCCATCGCCGGGCTGTTCGGGGTGGCAATGGCGGCGGTCGGGATGCTTTCGTTTGTCGTGGCAACGGTCTCGGTGGATACCTACGGCCCGATCGCGGACAATGCCGGGGGTATCAGCGAGATGAGCAAGCTGGATCCCTCGGTGCGCGAGATAACCGACCATTTGGATTCAGTCGGCAACACCACCGCCGCCATCGGCAAGGGCTTCGCCATCGGCTCGGCCGCATTCGCCGCCCTGTCGCTGTTCGCCTCCTATCTGTTCTCTCAGGCTGCGCCGACCGACACATCAGGGTTCGAGCTCGTACTCAATATGATTGATACCCTCACCCTGGCCGGCGCCCTGGTCGGTGCGGTGCTGCCGTTCCTGTTCTCCGGAATCCTGATTCGCGCCGTTGCCCGCGCCGCCCGCAAGATGGTCCAGGAGGTTCGCCGGCAGTTCTCGGAGCATCCCGGCATCCTCAGCGGAACCGAGCGTCCGGATTACAAGCTGTGCATCGAGGTGTCGTCGGCTGGTGCCTTAAAGGAGATGAAGCTGCCGGCGCTTATCGCGGTACTGACCCCGATTGTTACCGGCTTCATCTTCGGGGCTTCGTTCGTGGGAGGATTGCTCATCGGCACCACCCTGTCGGCGATCATGCTGGCCCTGTTCAGCGCCAATTCAGGCGGGGCCTGGGACAACGGCAAGAAGCTCATCGAAATGGGCTACCACGGCGGGAAGGGCTCGGATGCTCATGATGCCTCGGTTGTCGGCGATACCGTCGGGGATCCCCTCAAGGACACCGTCGGCCCCTCGCTGGACATTCTCATCAAGATCATGGCGGTTGTTTCACTTATTACCGTGAATATTTTCCTCCGCTACAATCTGCTGGACTACATAAGTCGTTTTTT